>JAITSO010000015.1 GCA_031287735.1 Elusimicrobiota bacterium
CGCACAGCTTCTTCAATATTTACCTCATAAGACATAAATGGCATATCAGCGACGACCAATGAGCCGCAATTGCCTCGCACAACAGACTTTACATGAATAAGCATATCGTCTACAGTAACAGGAATTGTGTTTTCAAACCCAAGTTTAACGTTTCCCAATGAATCGCCTATGAGTAAAATGTCTATGCCTTGTGACGAAAGCAGCTTTGCCATATTGTAATCATAGCAAGTCAAAGCACTGATATTTTCGTTGTTTTCTTTTTTTTTAGCGATATCTACAACAGTTTTTCTTACCACGGTTAGAATAACCTCCTTGTTTAACGAGAAATTTCTTTTGGGTTGTGAAATTCTAATTCATAAGAAATATAAATTCAATTCAGAATTTTTAGATACTTTGCAATAAAATATAAATAAATGATAGTTCTGCCCACAACTTTTAAAAGAATTAACAAGCAAGTGAAGTTTTATGGTAGTTTGTTGACTCGCAGTGAATTTTATTATACATTTCCAGCTCAATTCTCCAAAACATCTGAGGCAACAAATGATTTATTCTGAATATTTAAATTTCGAAACGAAAGGTTTTTCAGATATTGTTGATATTACTGATAGTATAAAGAAAATCATAGAACGTTCAGACGTCAAGAATGGTCTCGCTACTGTTGCGGTCCCAAGCTCTACTTCAGCCATTACTACTCTTGAATTTGAACCAGGCTTAGTTGCAGATATTAAAAAAGCTTTGGAAGTTATAGTTCCAGAAAAGTCTTATTATGCTCATGATGAAAGGTGGCATGATGGAAATGGCTTTTCGCATATTCGTTCATCTTTACTTGGGACTTCAAAAACAATTCCTGTAGTTTCTGGGTCGTTGTTTTTAGGTGTTTGGCAGCAAATAATATTTGCTGATTTTGACAATAGACCAAGAAGTCGAAAAGTTTTTGTTCAAATTATTGGAGAGTAAGAGTGTCTTTGCGGGTGATTGGTGGTTTAGTGCGTGGAAGATATCTGAAAACTCTCGCACCTCAAGATTTGTCAGTACGTCCAATGCTTGGCAGAATGAAAAAGTCTATCTTTGACATAATTCAATTCAAGTTGCCAAATTCAAAATTTTTAGATCTTTTTGCAGGTGTTGGTTCGGTAGGAATAGAAGCTCTTTCACGTGGAGCTGATTTAGCAGTTTTTGTAGAATTGAGCTTAACGTCTTTAAATCTTATAAAAGAAAATGTTTCTAATCTTGGCTTCCAAGAAAAATCAAAAATCATAAAATGCGATGTTTTAAAAGGATTTGAACTTTTTAAAGGTAAATACGATATAGTTTTTATGGGTCCACCTTATAAAGACAATGCAAAAAATCCTTTGGCTTTGACGTATCCTACTTTAAAAAATGTAGCTAAATATGATATTTTAAAAGATGATTCTGTGTTGATTTCACAAAAACATGTCAAAGAACCAGTTAAAAGTGTTTTAGGATTAGAACTTGTAAGAACAGAAAAATTTGGCGATACGGAAATTCTTTTTTACAGGCGGGTAAATTGAGCTGGAAAGACTTTAAAATAAGTTATTCAAGAATTAACGCCTATTCCTTTTGTCCTCAAAAATATAAACTCATCTATATTGACAACTTGTACGTTCCTTTAAATGCGGATATAACTTTTGGGCATATAATCCATAATTCTTTAGAGTCTTATCACTCGCAAGATAAACAAACATTCGAAGAATTGATTGACGTTTACATACAAAATTGGAAAAAAGACGGGTTTGAAAGTCCTCAACAAAATTTCGAATACTATGAGCGTGGCAAGCAAATTCTCCATAATTATTTTGGTTCTTTTAAAGAAACAGAAAGTGAAATTTTATATACGGAAAAATCTTTCGAAACAAATATCGGAAAATATAAGTTTGTGGGAATTATAGATAGAATTGACAAGCACCCTGACGGTACTTATGAAATAATTGATTACAAAACACATTCTAAAATTTGGGAACAAGAAAAAGTTGACAAAGACATACAGCTGACTTTTTACGTTTATGCGTGCAGGAACGTATTATCTATAAATCCAAACAAAGTATCAGTTTATTTTTTATCTAAAAATAAAAAAGTCTACACACAAAGAACTAAAGAAGATATAGAAACAGCTTTAGAACTTTCTCTAGATATTGCTGAAAAAATCACAAATGAAGATTTTACACCATTGCTTGAAAAGTGTGGTCAATGTGATTTTAAAAATAAATGTGCGTACTCGCCCGACAAGCTTGCTAAATAAGTGCAAACAAAAAAATAAAATTATTGGAGAATTGTATGGAATTTAAGCTTTTTGTAGCTGGCGTAATTGTTTTTATTGTTACGATGATGTTACTTGTGGCTTCAAAGCACTTTGTTAGTTTGTCCGAAAGCACTATTTTTAAAACAGTTTATTCTTGGCTTGATACGGCCTGGAATGCGCTGATAATAGCATCTATTGTTATGTTTTTTGTTATTCAAGCTTTTAAAATACCTTCTGGTAGTATGAGAAATACGCTTCTTGAAGGTGATCATCTTTTCGTAAATAAATTCATATACGGTATTCATGTTCCTTTTACAGATGGAAAAAGACTGTCAAAATTTAAAGAAATTAAAAGAGGCGATATTGTTGTTTTTAAATGTCCGCCGGAAGCTCTTTCTGAACAGGAAAAAGTTGAGAAAGCACAGAAAGATTTTATAAAGAGGTGCGTAGCTATCGGAGGTGATTTAGTAGAAATTAAGGATAAAAAACTTTTTGTAAATGGTAATGAGGTTGACGAGAAATACATTACATTGGGCGATAAAACGGTTTTAAATGGCTTTAACCTATTTCAAAGCCAGGAAGAGTATCAAAAATCCTGGGAAGAAGGAAAATTTACCACTATACCGAATATTTTTATAAGAGATAATTTTGGACCTGTGAAAGTTCCGCAAGATCACTACATGGTGTTAGGAGATAATAGGGATTTTTCTTTTGATTCGCGCTTTTGGGGCCCACTGCCAGATAAATACATAAGAGGCAAAGCTTTGTTTTTGTACTGGCCAGCTAAACGTTTTCGCATAGTAAAATAAAAACGACGATAGTGTACATTAATGTGTGCTATACCCAAGTGTAAAAAAACCTTTATAAACACGACAAACCCACGTTTCACTACTTATAATACTGTGGTAAATGCTTTTTGGCCAGCTCAAAAAGTTCTTGGGTTGACATAGCACAAACTCTTCCATTTTTGTAGAGAATGTCTATTTCTTCTTTTATTTTTGCGATTTCTGGTGCATTTTTATCTAATTTGTTTTCAGATTTTATAAGTTTTTGAAGGTGAACATTATACCAATATGCAAGCCCGGCGAGTCCGGCTCTATCAGTAATTTCTACTTCCGGCGATCTGTCTAAGATAGAAAGAGTGTCGAATATATTGTATATCTCTTCTTCTTTTAGTAAGCCGTCGGCATGAACGCCGGCTTTTGTCATATTGAAATTTTCTCCAACAAAAGGTTGATTTGGCGGAATGTTATAGCCGAGTTCTTCTTTGAAATAACGGGCTATATCTGTTATAGCTGAGAGATCCATTCCATTTGGAGTTCCTCGTAAAGCACAATATTCGATGGCAAGTGCTTCTACAGGCGTATTTCCTGTTCTTTCGCCAATTCCAAGCAAAGAGCAATTTACGCCACAGCATCCATAAAGCCAAGCGTTGGTAGAATTTGAAACTGCACGGTAAAAATCATTATGACCATGCCATTCAATATATTCGGAAGGTACTCCTGCATAATGCGTTAAACCGTACATTATTCCGTTGACGTTGCGAGGCATTGCAGCACCTGCATAACTTACCCCAAAACCTAAAGTATCGCAAGCTCTTATTTTAATCGGCATTTTAGCTTCTTTGGAAAGCTTCATAAGCTCAACTGCAAAAGGTACAACAAAACCGTAAAAATCTGCCCTTGTAATATCCTCAAAATGGCAACGCGGAATGATGTTTTCTGATAAAGCAGCTTTTACTATGTCTAAATACATGTCTAAAGCTTGTCTACGAGTTTTTTTGAGTTTTAAAAATATATGGTAATCTGAACAAGAGGTTAGAATTCCTGTTTCAGCTATGCCCATTTCTTTTACAAGTTTAAAATCTTCCTTTGTTGCTCTTATCCAAGAAGTGATCTGAGGAAAATCAAAGCCTAATTCTTGACATTTGCGGACCGCTTCCTTATCTTTGTCAGAATAAAGAAAAAATTCAGTTTGTTTTATCATTCCGTTTGCCCCGCCTAATCTGTTTAAAAGTTTATACAGATGGACAATTTGCTTTACAGTAAAAGGTGTCATGGCTTGTTGTCCATCGCGGAAAGTTGTGTCTGTGATCCAAATTTCGTCTGGAACATTCATCGGTACAACTTCATTATTAAATGAAATTTTCGAAATTTCGGTATAAGGGAAAGTATCTCTGAAAAGGTTTGGACCTTTTACATCTTGTAACTCATAATGGTACTCTTCTGGTTCTAGCTTATTGGTGCGTTTGTTTATTATAAGCATGGTGCCTCCTTTTTAAACTTTCAAAGCACTTTCAAGTCTGTCAATACCATTTTTGATATTTTCAAGGCTTGCCGCATAAGAAAGCCGTAAATAACCTTTTGCTCCAAATGCCGTTCCCGGCACCACAGCGATTTTTGCTTTTTCGAGTAGAAAATCTGCAAGTTCCATATCAGAATTGACTAATTTACCAGAATACGTCTTACCAAGCAACCTTTCAACGTTAGGAAAAACATAAAAAGCACCTTCTGGTTTTAGACATTTTACACCTTCAACCATGTTAAGCCTATCAACTATATAATTTCTTCTTTTTTCAAATTCATTTCTCATATTTTCTACGGCTTGTTGTTCTCCATTTAATGCTTCAACAGCGGCTTTAATAGAAATAGAACAAGCGTTTGAAGTTGATTGACTTTGTATTTTTAACATTGCTGTTATTATTTCTTTTGGTCCGGCAGCATAACCTATCCGCCAGCCAGTCATAGCAAAAGCTTTTGAAACTCCATTTATAATTACAGTCAAATCTTTTGCTTGTGCAGAACTTTGTGCAATAGAGTAAAATTTAAAATTGTCATAAGATAATTTTTCATAAATTTCATCTGAAATTATAAGGATTTTGTTTTTTACGCAAACTTGTGCTATTGCTTGAAGTTCATCTTTAGAATAAGTTGTTCCGGTGGGGTTTGACGGAGAATTCAACACTATTGCTTTTGTTTTTGAAGTTAAAGCATTTTCTATTTTTTCAGGCGTTACTTTAAAATTGTTCGCGTAATCGGCAGTCACGATAATCGCTTTTCCACCTGCAAGACCTATCATGTCTGGGTAAGAAACCCAATATGGAGCCGGAACAATAACTTCATCGCCATCGTTAATTATGGCTTGAAAAAGGTTGTAAAGAGAATGTTTGGCACCACAAGAAACGATAATTTCATCTGCCAAATAGTCAAGGAAATTATCTTTTTTTAGCTTTGAAATTATTGCATTTTTAATTTCCAATGTTCCGCCAACGGGGCAGTACTTCGTAAAACCTGAATTTATTGCTGAAATTGCTGATTTTTTGATGTTTTCTGGTGTGTCAAAGTCTGGTTCTCCAACACCGAAATTTATAATATCTACACCTTGTGCTTTTAAAGTTTTTGCTTTTGCATCAATAGCCAAAGTAGGAGAGGGTTTAACTGTTTGTGCCCTTTTTGATATAAACATCTTTAATGTCCTCCGAAAATGAAATTTATGTCACAAGAAGTCATTATACAAAATTTTTTATGATGTTTACCTGTTTAAACCTCTCCAAAATGAATTGTAAGCGGTATTTATAAGAATTTGACAACGTAACGCTCAAAATTATAAAATGATATCAGATTATGGATATTGGTGATTTAGAAAATAAGGTTAAAAAATTAGTAGAAAAGGCTAAAAAAGTAGGTCTGGAAAATAAAAAATTAAAATTAGAAAATGACTACCTAAAAGCTCAAAACGACAAAACAAAATCAATTGTGCAAGAGTACGAATTTCTGAAAAGAAACGTTAAAATCGCTAGAGAAAAGTTAGAAAGGCTTATGAATCGTATATAGTTTCTTCAGTTTTAATTGTTTAGGATTTATCAAATGCTACTTCAACAAAAAATTATGGGCTTACAAGTTGATTCAAAAATGATGGCTTTAGAAGCGTTAGAATTAAGAGAAGTGCTGAATTTTATAGAAGATAAATGGCAAGATGTAAAAAGAGACTTTGGGAATACGGATACTACTAAACGTATTGTCTTAACAACCGTTAGAATTGCCAAAGAGTTGATTGATTTAAAAAACAAACAGGAGCATGTTTCTAAAATGCATGAGAAAAAATTCAATAATATTATTAAACAGTTAGAGCAGTTAGACATAATATTAAATTAATAAGTTGTTTTGAAATTTTTTCGTATTTACCTGCGATATTGGCAAGGTTTTAATCGGTTTATTCCTAACAAGTCTTTTTTGGGGACAATAAACAGTTATTAGCGAGCTCTGCTCTGCTGCTGTTTCCCGTTTATAAAAGAGGGCTTTAAATCGGTTAGAGTCGGCGGTATTGCGGGTTTTTTATTTTATAAAATGGAACAAATAAATTTTTTTGAAAATTCTCAAAACAAACCGCTTGCGTTAAGAATGTCACCTAAATCTTTTGAAGAATTTGTGGGTCAAGAAAATATTGTAGGTGAAAATAAGCTTTTACGACGTTCTATAGAAGCCGACAAGTTGGGTTCCGTTATTTTTTTTGGTCCATCAGGAAGTGGCAAAAGTGTTTTAGCAAGGCTTATTGCTACAAAAACGAAGTCTTATTTTGAGGAAGCAAATGCCGTTACAATAGGAATTTCAGATATTAGGAAAATAATTGCGGTTGCAAAAAATAGAGCCGAACTTTCTGGAAATAAAACGATATTAATGCTTGATGAGATACACCATTTCAACCGTTCCCAACAAGATGCTTTGCTGCCTGATGTAGAAAAAGGAATTATTACTCTGATAGGAATAACTACCGAAAATCCTTTTTTTTACATAAACGCAGCAATTATTTCACGAAGTATTGTTTTTGAATTTAAAGCATTGTCGAGTAAGTCTTTAGAAGCTATTTTAGAAAATGCTTTAAAAGATAAAAAAAATGGTCTTGGAGAACTTAACATTGAAATTTCGCAGGAAGCAAAGGAGCATTTAATTGCAAATGCACAAGGAGATGCTAGAAAACTTTTAAACGCTTTAGAAATCGGCGTAGTTTCTACTAAACTCAATGCGTGCGGAATTAGAGTTTTTGATATTTCTGTTGCGCAAGAATCAATGCAAAAAAGAGCCGTTTTGTACGATCGTAGTGGTGATGCTCATTATGACCACATTTCTGCTTTCATAAAGTCGATGCGGGGTAGTGATCCGGATGCCGCAGTTTTTTGGATGGCAAAAATGCTCTCAGCTGGTGAAGATCCGCGCTTTATTGCAAGAAGAATTGTGATTTGCGCATCTGAAGATGTCGGAATGGCTGACCCTCGTGCCTTAATGTTTGCAGTTTCAGCTTTAAAAGCTGTTGAATTTATTGGAATGCCTGAAGCTCGTATTATTTTATCACAGGCTGTTATTTACATAGCTACTGCTCCTAAATCTAATTCCGCTTATTTAGCTATTAAAAATGCCATGTTGGAAGTGAAAAACGGGAAAACGCGCAATGTTCCCAATCACTTAAAAGATGCCAATCTTGATGGAGAGATGCTTGGGCATGGAAAAGGCTACAAATATCCGCATGATTTTGAAGGTCATTATGTAGAACAAGAGTATTGGACAGATCCAGTTGAACTTTACTGTCCTACAAGTGAAGGTTATGAGGGAAAAATTCGTGAACGATTATTTAGAATCAGAAAAAAGAAAAATTCGTTATGATTTTCTTGCTTTAAGAAATTCTGTTGATCCTGCAAATGCCTTGATTAAAAGTGCGGCTATATTTGCAGAAATTCAAAAACTTTCAGTTTACCAAAAAGCACAGACAGTGATGTTTTATTTGTCTTATGGTTCAGAAGTTATCACGGATTTTATGGTAAATTCAGCACTTTCAGATGAAAAAACTGTTGCAGTTCCATCAATAGAATTTCCGGATGTAGCTTGTATGCAGGCTGTGCGTATATTTCACATTGATGATGCAAGCCAAATGGTTTATGGAATAAGGCAGCCGGCTATTGATCAAGATTATGTAATTACCAAAGATGAACTTGATTTGGTTTTTGTTCCAGGAATTGCTTTTGATGTTCAAGGATACAGGACTGGTTACGGAAAAGGTTTTTATGACAAATGGTTGTCAAATGTGCCAACTGAAAAAACTATAGGTCTTGCCTATGATTTCCAAATAATCGAAAAATTATCTGTAAGTGCGTATGATTTACCAGTAGGTCTTATAGTTTCAGAGGAAAGAGTAATTAAAACTAAATAAAACTAAGGAGATTGCAATAAAATGAATACCATAATTATTATCATAACGGCGATAATATGCTTTGCTTTAGGCTATATTTTGCGTGTGGTTTATGCAAGAGTAAGTGTAAATTCTGCTGAACGCGTTTCCGAGCAGATTTTAAAAGAAGCACAGCTTATGGCAGATAAAAAGCGTAAAGAGGCATTGTTAGATGCTAAAATTGTTGTAGATAAAGAAAGAAGAGAATTTGAAAAAGAAATAAGAGAGAAGAAACAAACTGTTCAAGCTACAGAAAACAGATTAAATCAGAAAGAAAATAATTTGGAAAAAAAATTTGAAGCTGCTGAACGAAGAGAGAAAGATTTTTTAGAGAAAGAAAAGCGGTTTGCCTTAAAAGAACAAAGTCTTTCAACTAAATTTGCAGAAATCGAGAGCATAAAAGAGGAACAAAAAAAAGTTCTTGAAAAAAATTCAGCAATGACGCGTGAGGAAGCGAAAAAATTTCTTATTGTTGAAATGGAAAAAGAAGCCAAGCAAGAAGCAGCTATATTGGCGCAAAAACTTGAACAGGAAACAAGAGAAATTGCTGATAAAAAGTCTAAAGAAATTTTATCGATAGCAATTCAGCGTATAGCGGTAGATCACACCGCAGATATAGTTACTTCTACAGTTACCATTGCAAATGATGAAGTGAAGGGAAGAATTATTGGAAGAGAAGGTCGCAACATCAAAGCTTTTGAGCAAGCAGCAGGGGTAAATTTAATTATAGACGATACGCCTGAAGCTATTACAATTTCAGCTTTTGACGGAGTTAGAAGGCAAATTGCCAAGATAGCATTAGAAAAATTGATAGCTGATGGTAGAATTCATCCAGCAAGAATTGAAGAAGTGGTTGAAAAAGTACGAAGAGAAATGGATCAGCATCTTAAAGAAATTGGCGAGCAAGCTGTAATTGATGCTGGGATTCCCGGTTTAACGACAGAAATTGTAAAGCTATTAGGAAAACTTAAATTTAGAACTTCGTATGGTCAAAATCAGCTTCAGCACACATTAGAAGTCACTTGGCTTGCCGGGACCATTGCCGGCGAGCTTGGTCTTGATATAATGTTTTGTAAAAAAGCAGCTTTGCTACATGATATAGGAAAAGCTGTTGATCATGAAGTTGAAGGAACTCATCATCAAATTTCAGCTGACATTGCTAAAAAATATGGTGAATCGCCAAAAATGATAAATGCGATTTTAGCTCACCATGAAGGCTTTGCAGTTCCGCAAAGTGCTGAAGCTTTTGTAATTGCTACTGCAGACGCAATTTCAGCTGCAAGACCCGGTGCAAGACGCGAATCTATAGAACTTTATCTTAAACGTCTTGAAAAACTTGAAAACGTTGCAAAAGATTTCAAAGGTGTTTCGAGTGCTTATGCTATACAGGCAGGAAGAGAAGTTAGAATTTTAGTAGAGCCAGAACAAATTGATGATGGACAAGCACAAACTTTGGCAAAAGACATCGCAAGAAAAGTTGAAAAAGAACTTGAATATCCAGGACAAATAAAAATAACGGTAATTAGAGAAACAAGAGCACAAGAACTAGCAAAATAAACACCTGTAAAATTGTTTTAAGGTGGTAAACAGTAAAATGATAAGCATAGCTCAACCTATTATCGGAAAAAAAGAAAAACAATTAGTTAAAGAAGTTTTAAACTCCAAAATGCTTGCAAGTGGAAAATATGTTGAGTGTTTTGAAAAGTCTTTTGCAAAATACTGTGGTGCGAAATTTGCTATTGCAAGTGTCAATGGAACTACTGCTTTACATACGGCTCTTTTGATGAACGGTATCAAAGAAAACGATAAAGTTATCACAACACCTTTTAGTTTTATTGCTACGTCAAATTCAATCCTTTTTTGCAATGCAAAACCTATTTTTGCAGATATTTGTCCTAAAACTTTCAATATTGATCCAAATTCTCTTGAGAAACTGTTGGAAAAAGAGAAAAACGTTAAAGCCGTTGTTATTGTTCATTTATATGGTTTGCCTTGCGATATGTCTGCTATTTTGAAATTAAAGAAAAAATATAAGTTCAAGCTTATTGAAGACGCTTGCCAAGCTCATGGAGCTGAGTATAAGAATAAAAAAGTGGGAACTTTTGGCGATGCTTGTGCTTTTTCTTTTTATGCTACAAAAAATATGATGATGGGCGAGGGCGGCATTACTCTTACAAATGATGAAAAAAGCTATAAATATGGCAAACAGATTATAAATCATGGCAGAGACGGGCATTCTATTTTTACAGTTTTAGGTTATAATTATCGACTTACAAATTTAGCGGCAGCTATAGGAATAGCACAGCTTGAAATTCTTGATATCAACACGAAAAAAAGGATTGCAAATGCACACAAATACAATGAAGCTTTTAAAAATTTAGAGTTTATAGAGTCGCCCTTTGTTCCTAAAGATTGCAAGCATGTTTATCATCAATATACGGTTAGAATTGCGGCAAATAAGAGAGAAGAATTCATGAACTATTTAAAATCAAACGGTATAAGCAGCGGCATCTATTACGATACAGTTTTATACAAGCAACCTTTTTATAAACAATTAGGTTATGCAGACGGTATTTGTCTTAATGCACAAAAAGCAGCAAAAGAAGTTGTTTCAATTCCTGTTCATCCTTTGCTTTCAAAATCAGATGTAGAAAAAATTATACGCACTGTAAAATCTTATAAAAAATGAAAATAAAAACTGCTGTAATTGGTGTAGGTTCTCTTGGAAAACATCATGCAAGGATTTTAGCTCAACATCCAAATTCTCAGTTAGAGTTTGTTGTTGATACAAACGCAAATCTTGCCGAAAAATTTGCAAAAAATTACAACACCAAATTTTTAACCGATTTCAATAACTTGACAGGTAAAGTTCAAGCGGCTGTGATATCTGTTCCCACGCATTCTCATTATCAAATTGCAAAAGCTCTGCTGCAAAATGGAATTCATTGTCTAGTGGAAAAACCTTTTACTTTAAGTATTGAAGAAGCACAAGAACTTATAGAAATTGCAAGAGAGAATAATTTAGTTTTGCAAGTTGGTCATGTGGAAAGATTTAACCCTGCAATTATTGCTGCTCAACCTTTTATAAATAAACCTAAATTTATTGAAGTTAATAGGCTTGGCCCGTATGATCCACGTTCAAATCACATCGGTGTAGTTTTAGATTTAATGATTCATGATTTAGATATTTTATTTTACCTTGTAAAAGATAAAGTTGTTTCTTTTCAAGCTCATGGAGCAAAGATTCTTTCTGATACCGAAGACATTGCAAAGGTTCGTTTGCAATATGCAAATGGCTGCATTGCAGATGTTTCAGCGAGTAGAGTTTCTTTAGAAAAATACAGGAAAATTAGAATATTTCAGCCGGACAGTTATGTTTCTATAGATTACGCTGGGAAAAGTTTAAAAATTTATAAGAAAAAAGACGGTAAAGAAAAGCTTACATCTCTTTTGGATATAGACATCAAAAAACCTAAATTGCCAACCAATGAGCCTCTTTTTTATGAAAACGATAATTTTCTAACGAGTATAATAGAAGGAAAACCCCCGCTTGTTGATGGAGAACAAGGTAGAGATGCCGTAGAACTCGCATTAGATATTTTAAAAAACATAATTTTTTAAATAAGGAATCCCACCCATGCAAGATTTTTCAATTTCACAAAAGAGCCAAAACGCCACCCTTCGTAAAGCGAAAGCTGTCAAGAAAGATGAGTTTTACACCAAGATTTACGATATAGAAAACGAAGTCAAGCATTATAAGGGTCATTTTCGTGGCAAAGTGGTGTTTTGCAACTGCGATGATCCTACCGCCAGTGATTTTTGGAGATATTTTCACATTAGTTTCTCTCATTTAGGGTTGAAAAAATTGATATCCACACATTTTGTGTATAAAGATTTATTCACACCGGGTTCTACATACAAGATGGAATACGAGGGTGGTAATGATGTTGATTACAATATTGGGGAGAAGACGATACTAAAAGCGAATGGAGATTTTCGCAGTGAAGAATGCATAGAGATACTAAAAAGTGCTGATATAGTGGTAACGAATCCTCCGTTTAGTTTATTTCGTGAGTTTGTATCGCAGCTTATGAAATTTGATAAGATATTTTTGATAATAGGAAACAAAAACGCAATAGCGTATAAAGAAATTTTTCCGCTCATAAAAGAAACCAAGGTGTGGTTAGGATACACAAGCCCGAATTACTACATGGTTTATGAAAATGGCAAATTTCTTTATGATAGCGATAATTTGGCTGGTCTTACACGTTGGTTTACGAATTTGGAGGTATCTAAGAGGGATGAAGAGTTGATATTATTCAGGAAATACTATGGTAATGAAGGGAATTACCCTAAGTATGACAATTACGATGCGATAGAAGTATCCAAAGTCTGTAACATTCCCATGGATTACGATGGTGTGATGGGAGTTCCGATAACATTTTTAGATAAATACAACCCCTCCCAATTTGAAATTGTAGATGGATTGAACAGATATTCCATTTTAGATGTGGCTGGTACAAATAAGCTGGCTCGAAAAAATCATTTATATATGACAAGCATTAATGGAAAGCCTATATACGCTCGTATTCTTATCAAAAAGAAGCAGTAGCTATTTTTTTTAGTTTCTACTCAAAGCACAATCACCCTACAAAAATGAAGTCGCAATTTTCCATTTAATAAAGTGGGAATTTTACAGGCAAAAATGAAGTCGCAATTTTCCATTTAATAAAGTGGGAATTTTACAGGCAGCTATTTGCAAAGCTGTTGCCTTTAATTCCCTTTTCAAAGAGGAAGTTGGAATTCCCCCTTTTCTAAAGGGGGTGTGCTTGTAAAGCACGGGGGTTTTAAAACGTAGCGATTAAGTGGTTACGTTAAAATTGTACCCTAACCCTAAAATTTTTATTTTTTAAAACCCCCGACGGATTTTCAATCCGCCACCCCCTTTAAAAAAGGTGGAATTGAAGCCAACTACCCCTGCTTATGGAAAGGTGGAATTAAAGCCAAAGAAGTCATCCCCTATAAAAGTGAAGTTGCAATGTTGCCTTTAATTTTATTTTCAAAAAGGAAGTTGGAATTCCCCATTTTCTAAAGTGCAAGTACTTGGGCTTTAATTCCCCCTTTTCTAAAGGGGGTGTGCTTGTAAAGCACGGGGGTTTTAAAACATAACGATTAAGCGGTTTACGTTAAAATTGTACTCTACCCCTAAAATTCTTATTTTTTAAAACGCTCGTCCGGCTATCGCCTGCCACCCCTTTAAAAAATGTGGAATTGAAGCTAATTGCAAAGGATCCCAGTAAACCTTTAATTCCAATACAAAAAGTGGAGTCGCGTGTCATGGGTTTTTACGTATGTCTTTTCAGTGACATTAGAATAGGAAACGCTGTTTTATAAAAAGTTTTCACGCTACACACCACAGCTTGACACTTTTGTGCATAAGTTTATGAGACAGTCGAAATTTGCTACAATGATGACCACTTACATTAAATACGGTTTGCATGCATTATTTGGAAAATTGTTCTGCCGTCAATAAAATTTGCATTTTAATTTTTGAGCAATAACTTTTAGCTTTAAAAATATTTTTTTACGCAAAAAACCGAAAATAGGAAAAATTTATGAAACACGTTGTTTTGTCAGCCATGCGACCTACAGGTCGGCTTCATTTGGGTCATTATTTTGGTGCTTTGTGTAATTGGGTAAAAATGCAAGACGAATGTGAGTGCTATTTTATGTCTGCTGATTTACATGCTTTAACTACAGACTACGCAGACACTTCAAATATTGAAAACAACACTTTAGACATGCTTGCAGATTGGCTCACTGTTGGCATCTTACCTGAAAAAAGCACTATTTTTAAACAATCTGAAGTTCTACAACACAGCGAATTATTTTTAATTCTTTCAATGCTTGCACCTTTAGGTTGGCTTGAAAGATGCCCGACGTATAAAGAACAAATTAAAGAAATTAAAAACAAAGATTTAAATAATTTTGGATTTCTTGGGTACCCAGTTCTAATGGCAGCAGATATTTTGCTTTATAAATCTGATTTAGTTCCCGTAGGTGAAGATCAGCTTTCTCATCTTGAATTTACAAGGGAAATAGCTAGAAGATTTAATAATTTTTATGGTCAAACTTTAATTGAACCAAAAGAAAAGCTTACCAAAACCACAAAATTACCTGGTATTGATGGCAGAAAAATGTCTAAGTCTTATGGAAATTCCATTTTGCTTGGTGAAGAACAAGATACAATAAAAGAAAAAGTTAAAAATATGTTTACTGACCCTCAAAAAATAAAAAAAGATGACCCAGGACATCCTGAAGGTTGTGTGGTTTTTGCTTTCTATAAAATTTTTAACGGAAAAGATTTTGAAAAAAGGTATGAACAATGTAAGCAAGGTGGCGTGGGTTGTGTTTTATGTAAGTTCGAATTAACTGAAATTCTTTGCGAATTTATGAAGCCTTTAACTGAAAAAAGAAAAACTATAATTTGCGATAAAACGTATTTGAAAAAAGTTTTAGAAGACGGTCGCTGCAAAGCAAGTCAAACTGCTCAAAAAACTATGTCTGAAGTTTGGAATGCTTTAAAATTTTAAAGAACGCTTTGCGAATAGCTCAAAAATCTGTATTTTAGGAGCAAAAATGTTTAACCTAATTGAATATGATGTTCACACCGACTCTTTTGAAGGTCCTTTAGATTTGCTTTTGCGTATTACGAAGAAAAATGATTTGGAAATATCGGAAATAAACATATCTGAAATTACGTCGGAATATCTTTCATATTTGAATTTAATGAGAGATTTAAATATAGAAATTACAGGTGAATTTTTAGTTATGGCGGCAACGCTTATGCAAATAAAAATCCGAAAGCTTTTACCTTCAAATGAAATTCAAGATGAGCAAGACGAAGAATTTGTAAGTTTGAAGCAAAAAATGGACGAATATGCCAAGTACAAAGAAGCAGGGAAAATTTTGTCTTATAAAATGGTGCAAAACTCTCAAATTTTTTATAGACCTCACATACCTTTAAGCAAAGATGACTTTATTTTAAACGCAAATATTTTTGATTTGATAAATTGCTTTCAAAAAGTTTTAAATGACCTTCCAGACGAAGTAAGCATCAAAGAAATAATCTATCAGGAAATTCCAATAGAGACAAAAAAAAGAGAATTGCTAGACGTTTTAGAAGGGAAAGAAACCGTTTCTTTTATGGAATTTTTAAAAACTCAACAAAATAAATCAGCTTTGGTTGTATGCTTTATAGCTGTTTTGCATTTGATGAGAGACAAGCAAATTGCCGCGATGCAAAGTGAGCTTTTTTCAGACATCAGAATATATAAAATATCTGACAGTGTTGATTTAGATGGAGAAAGTGAATTAGAAAATGAAGTTTTGGAAAATTTGCAAGATAATGATTTGGAACTAATTTCTCAGCAATCAAATATACCTGAAAATCAAGAGGATTAAAATGGAAAACAATGAGCTTAAAAAAGTCATAGAAAGCTTGCTTTTTGCTTCTGATAAACCTTTAAGCGTAAAAGATTTAAAATCAATTTTAACAGGAGAATTTGGAACTACTTCTAATCTTGAAAAAGTTTTAGACGAGCTTAAAAGCGAATATGCCACTTTAGACAAACCATACGAAATTAAATTTATTGCAGAAGGCTGGACATTTGCTACAAAAGCAGAATATGGAATGTGGATAAAAAAAATGTTGAAAGAAAAAGCTGTTTTGAAGCTTTCGCCATCAGCACTTGATACGCTTGCCATTATCGCATATAAACAGCCTGTCACAAGAGCTGAAATTGACGCGATAAGAGGTGTTGATTCGTCGTCTGGTGTAATGGAAACTTTACTTGAGAGAAAATTGATTAAAGTTGTTGGTAGAAGAGAAACATTAGGAAAACCTCAAATTTACGGTACCACGCAGGAATTTTTAAAACACTTTGGAATAGCTCATTTAAGCGAGCTACCAGCTATAGACGCTTCTTTACTAAATTTTGAACAGCCTGCCCAAAAAGAAGCCAAAACCGAACTGTTATTTGCTCAAAATGAAGATAAAAACAGTGAAAAAATACATAAAATAGATGATTCTAAAGAAGCTATAGATGAAATTTCAAAAATCCAAACAAACCAAACAAAAAGCGAAGAAGAGGTTGTTTTTCAGCAGATGCAGCCAGGTGCCAGTGCTGGTATTGATAATTCCGGTCAAAACGATAGCTTGCAACTGCTTGAAAATAATGAGGACAACGATTAGTGTTTATGCACTGTTAATATTTTTGTGTTGAAATTCACTGCAGTGTTTGATGTAAAATTTTAAAAAGGAAAAATTTAGTCTAATGGACAAAAATTGGAAAATTGCAAAAGAAAACACTGAAAAATGTGCAGAATTTGAGCAAATATTGTCTCTAAATAGAAAAATCGCATCAATTCTTATAAACAGAGGAATTGACACAGTGGAAAAAGCTAAATATTTCATTTATGGAAAAGTTTTTGATATGCATAACCCGTTTTTGTTTTCTGATATGCTCAAAGCTGTAGAAAGGATAAGGAAAGCTATAGATTGCAATGAAAGCATTTTGGTTTACGGTGATAGAGATGTTGACGGTGTTACGTCGGTTACAATAATGGTCAATACTATAAAAACGCTCGGTGGAAATGTTAGATGGTATGTTCCGGCAAATGAAGGCTATGGAGTTCACAAAGATATCGTCTCAAAATATGTTTCAGAAAACGTTAAACTTTTAATAACTGTAGATTGCGGCATATCGGCTATTGAAGAAATAGGTTATGCAAAAAAGTTAGGCGTAGATGTTATAATTACAGATCACCATGAACCTCACTATGATGGAGTTCCTCCGGCAGATATTATTATAAATCCAAAAGTTGCTGTTTCAAATTATCCATTTAAAAATATTGCTGGTTGTTTAGTTGCTTTAAAAACTGCTCAAGCTTTAACTTTTTCTTTTTCAAAAGAATACAACAAAAAAATTTTAATTTGTTTTTCATCAACGAAGGATAACTGCTCTTGTGGAAGCTATGTCTGTTTTCAAAATAATATTGAAGTGGAAAGAACTGAATTTAAATCTGCATTAGAACTAAAACAAGTTGCAAAAAGAGCTTTTAGTATTTTTACAAACAACAGCAATTTAAGTGGTTTTTTAATTAGAGATAACGTTTTATTAAAATCAAAAATAAATTTGATGGAAAGCAATGAAATTAACAGCATAGATGATATTGTAAGCGGATATAAAATTAAATCATTCCAAGATAATGACAAAATGCAAGATTTCCTTGAAAATACTCTTGATCTTTGTGCTTTAGGAACTATAGCCGATTCTATGCCTTTAGTAGACGAAAACAGAATTGTCGTAAATGAAGGTTTAAAAATACTAGCAAAACGTTTGCCAACAAAACCATCTTTGAATATTTTAATAAATGAAAATTTAAAAGATGTTCAACGCATTAATATAAAGACGATATCTTGGAATGTAACGCCAATTATTAACTCATCGGGTAGGATGGGTAGAGGTAGTCTTTCAGCGCAGTTTCTATTAGCAAAAGATTCTTTTCAAGCAAAAACGCTTTATGATGAAATTATAAAACTAAACAATGAAAGAAGAATTTTACAAAATGCAAATTTTGAGGAATTTAAACAGCTTTTAAAAGAACAATGCGATGTCGAAAACGACAAAGCTTTGGTAGTAAAAGCTAAAAACTTAGAACATGGTGTTACAGGAATAGTTGCTTCTTACATGGCTAAAGAATACGTTAAACCTGTTTTTTTAATTATTAGCGATGGAGAAGAAGCAACAGGAACAGCAAGAGCACCGGAAGGGTTTGATATAATTGCAGCATTTGAAAGTGTCAAAGACATTCTTTTGAAATATGGTGGGCACAGCCAAGCTGCAGGTTTTACTGTTAAAGATGCTGACATAAAAGAACTCACTACAAGAATATTAGAATACGTTGATGGAAACTTTAACGAAGCAGCTTCAAGCAATACTCTTTTTATAGATGCAGAATTAAAAGTTTCAGACATAAACTTAGAGCTGTACAAACAAATCAAAATGATGGAACCGTTTGGTAATGGAAATTTACCTCCAATTTTTTGTATGAAGGATGTCTCCCCAACGCAATTTGCTTCTTTTGGTCAACGCAACGAGCATTTAAAATTCAAAATTTCACAAAAAGGTAGCAAAAACATTCAAGCTGTTTTCTGGAACAAAGCTTCTCTTAGTGAGGTTATAAGTACGGAAAAGTTTATAGATATTGCTTTCATGGTTGAAATGAATGAAAAATTTGATGGCAAAACTGCAAAATTGCACATAGTAGATGTTAAGGCTAATTTTTAAAAATATAATCCAACTTAAAAATACTTAGATCAGCTACATCTTTGCTCACCTAAATCAGCTTTTAGCTGTTAGTTTTTTCTTCTTTTTTGCTTGCATGTGGTGACTTTTGAATTGTCAATTTTCATTAGTTCCCGCTTTTTCGCAGACGCTGACTCGAGTGGCGTAGATTTTAATGCCACATTTTCATAAGCAGGAACGTTTTTTATTTTTAACCACATCTTTCCACAACCCGGGACAATTTCTTTGACTTTAATCCACCTTTTTAAAGGATGTGTCAGGCAACGCCGGCCGGGGATTTTAAAAAATAAGTACTTTAGGGTTAGTATACAATTGCAACGTATTTGTGTCTTCTATTGCTTCTCTCACTTTTTTATCTATTTTATCTGTTTCATTTCTTATTTTTGCTATAGCAAAAATACTATAAACAACTATCACAAAAAGCATCACTATTGAAAAAACACTGTTACCATAATTATATTTTCTTTTAAAAATTCAATTTTTTAACTTCTCTTGTAAAGAAACCTAATTACAAATTAGTGGTTTTTGCTTCTTCGTCAAATTCTTTATCAATTTTTCTCTTTGGCGGTCTTCCCAAAATTTTCCTTAAATAAAGTCTAAGGTTTTCCATATATTCAAAAATGGCAGGTATTATCAAAAGTGTCAAAATAGTGGAACTCACAATTCCACCAATAATAACAATACCCATACTTTGCCGAAATTTTCCAACTTCGCTCAAAGCCAATGCCGTTGGCAACATACCAGCTGCAAGAGCAAAAGATGTCATAAGAATAGGACGGAGCCTAACTTTTCCAGCTTCTATCACTGCTTCTTCAATTTCTTTTCCATGGTTTATTAAATGTTGGATATAGTCAACTAATATAATTGAATTTTTGGCGACAATTCCCAAAAGCATTATAAAACCTATCATCGTAAACATATCTAAAGAACCACCAGTTAGATAAAGACCTAAAAAACCTCCTACAGCTGCAAGTGGAAGAGCTATCATAATTGTAAAAGGCATTATCATAGATTCGTATAAGCTTGCTAAAACCATAAAAATAAATACTATAGATAAAGTGCCTGCAAGCATTATGTTTACAAACAAATCTTTCATCTCTTCTACATTTCCAGAATATTCATAAGTTATTCCTTCCCATAAATTTTGGTTCTCAAGTATTTTTTTATTTTCTTCCATAATCTCGTTAGCACTTTTTTGAATGGGTCCAAGTGATGCTCCTTTGTTTAGATTTCCATTTATTTCAACGTAGCGGATCCTGTCTCTCCTATAAATTTTTGTAGGTCCTTCGGCTTTTTTTAAATCTGCAACTCTTGATAGCTTTATGCGTTTATTGTTGACATTAAACACGTATAGGTCTTTAAAAGAGTCCATAATTTCTCTTTGACCATCTTGAAGATGTATTCTGATATCGTATTCCAAACCATTAGCTCTAAACACTGCTGGCAAATTGCCCTCAACCATACATCTTAACTCATTGCCTGCCATCAATGAGTTTACACCAAAGCGTTTGGCTTTTACAGGATCAATATCTATTTGGTATTCTGGTTTTCCCGAACGAAAATTTGTGGAAATGTCAGTAAGACCCGGAATGTTTTTAAATTCTTCTATCAAGGTGTCAGCAAGGTTGGAAAGCTGCTTCGTATCTTTTCCAAAAAATAAAATAGAAAAAGGCTTTTTATCTCCCATTATCGCACTTCCGGCCTCATTTACAGAGATTATTACACTTTTGTCTAAAACGCCACCCAATTTTTCGCGGATTATATCTTTAACTTCTTCTGTGGATTTTGCTCTGTTTTTGTAATCTGTGAGACGCACATAAATATCTGCAATGTTTAATTCTTTATTGTAGTTTCCAATGCTTACGACAGCGAATTCAACTTCTGGCATTTCCATTATGGTTTCTTCAATTTTAAAACAAACGGCGTCTGTTCTTGCAAGCGAAGCATCAGGAGCAGTTTCTACAGCAATTCTAAATTCTCCAGATTCGGAAACAGGCATAAAATTTGCTGGGATTTTTTTTACAAGAAGCAAAGAGCTTGCAAAGATCAAAACTGTCAAAAATAAAACTTTTATTTTGTTTCTTAGGATAAGGATTATTGTAAATTCATAAAATTTTAAAATTACGTCATAAAGTTTATCAAACCAAGCTATTGTCAAAATATGAACAATTTTAGAGAAATTGTTGCAAAGTTTTGAAAAAAAGCTTGACTGTTTTGGGTTTTTTAGTTTCTCATGGGATGGGATTATATAAGCTGAAAGCATAGGTGCTATAGTCAAAGCGTCTAATACAGAAATAAACATTGCAAAAACAACAGTTAAACCAAATTCTTTAAAAAATTGACCAATTATTCCACTCATAAATCCTACAGGCAAAAACACTGCAATTACAGAACTTGTCGTTGCAACAACTGCAAGTGCTACTTCATCTGTTCCTTTTTGTGCTGCAACGTCTGGTTCTTGACCTTCTTCATAATGCCTATAGATATTTTCTCTGACCACAATAGCATCATCTATAAGCAGACCTACTGCAAGCGACAAAGACATTAAAGAAAGAATATTTATACTAAAGTCAAACAAATACATAAAAATAAAAGCACCGATTAAACTATTGGGTAAAGCAAGTGCTGTGATAAAAGTAGAACGCCAACTTGCAAGAAAGAAATAAACCACTATTATTGCTAAAAAAATTCCTTCGTAGATTGTTCTTTTGACATCTTCTATATTTGCTCTGATAAGTTTTGCATTGTCTGTAACGACAGTAAGCCAAGGATCGCCTCTTGTTCCTTTGTATCTTTCGTTTAATTCGTTAACTTTTTTCCAAATACCGTTAGAAATTTTCACTTCATTTGCTTTAGACTGCTTGAAAATCCTCAAAAGTAAAGTTTGTTCAGCAACGATTTTGCCGTTTTCTTTTAAATCAATTCTACCTCGTGTAAATCTTTCCATAACTGTGTCATAAACTTTTGCCACATCGCCTACGGAAACCGGAACATCATTTCCCATGAAATTTACTACAACTTCTTCAATATCTTTTACATTTCTGTATTCTCCCATAGAACGAAAAGATATATCATCATTGCCTACTGAAATTCTTCCAACAGGAACGTTCATGCTGTTGTTTTCTATGCTTGACGAAACTGCCGAAAGAGTTGTTTCGTAGTGATCAAGCTTTTTTCTATCAACTGCTACTTGAATTTCTCTTCTTGTTCCACCGGCAAGCCAAATTTTTGATACACCATCTACACGTAGTAGTTCTTTTCTGTAATATTCGTCGCCAAAATCAAACATTTCTTTTGGATCTAAATTAGCTTTTAAGCTTACAGTCATCACAGGCATAGCTTCGGGATCAAGTTTTTGTATGACGGGTTCCTCTATATCGTCTGGAAAAGCTCTTCTTATAGCCGCGATAGCATCTTTGACTTCTTGTAATGCAATCTCTGGATTTTTTGTAAGTTCAAATTCTGCATAAGTTGTAGAATATCCGTCTTGGCTTATTGAAGTTATGTGTTTTAAACCCGAAATCGCACTCATTGCGTTTTCTACGCGGTTACTTACTCTATTTTCCATCTCTTCTGGTCCGGCGCCAGGGTAATTTATAGTTACAACAACATATGGAAATTCCACATCGGGCATCATTCGCACCATCATTCTATCCATAAAAATGAGACCGATAATAATCATAGCGACAAGGAGTGAAAAAACAAAGGTAGGACGTTTGATTGACAAAGCTGCTAAGTTCATCAGACCTCGCTTCATTGTGTTTTGGTTTTGGGTTTGCTTTTAGGGATACCACATAAATGCGACGGATTTTTACTTTATTTTTCCACGCTTGTCAATTATAGTGTTTATAGTAGACGCAAAACATGATGCTTTTGTGTAAAAAATATGAAATATTGCTTGCATATTAGCTGAAAACTAAAAAACTCACAGCAAAATGGAGTCTTTTTATTGCTTTACGTGTGCAATTTAGTTAGAATTTGGTAGATGTATGAGAATTGATTTGCGTAATCTGACATCTGTTTTTTGTGAGAGCTTAAAAATTAGGTGTATTATTTTGAAATTAATGGAGTTTAAAATGGATATTTTTTTTGACAGGAAGAGCGTTCGTAAATATACGAATGAGGAAGTTAAGGACGAAGATTTAAATTACATTTTGCGGTCTGCCATGTCTGCACCAACGGCAAAAAACACAAGATGTTATTCTTTTATTGTTATAAAAGATAAAACCACTCATGCCGAAATAGCAAAACGACATGAAGCTGCTCAAATGATTTTGCAAGCACCTCTTGCGATTTTAGTTGTTGGTGATGAAAGTTTGGCTTATAATAGTTATTTTCCTCAAGATTGTTCTGCAGCAACTGAAAATATTTTGCTTGCAGCTGTCGCAAAAGGGTATGGAGCGGTTTGGTGCGGAGTTTACTCAAATGAAAAAAGACAGAAAGCACTGGAAGAATTTTTTAAGCTTCCACCAAACATTAGAGCTTTTTCATTAGTAATCATAGGCAAATCAGCCGACGATACTCCTGCCAAAAATGGTTGGGATGAAACAAAAATAAAATATGAGAGATGGCAATGATAAAGCAACAAATAACTTCAAAATTAAATTCAATAATAGATAATTTTGTAAAAAGTAAAAGTTTGGACGAAAAAATAACTTTTACTGTAGAAATCCCGCCTAAAAATGTGGACGCTGATTTTGCTGTCAACGCCGCTATGCTTATAGCGAAAAAATTGAAAGTTAACCCGCATTCTATTGCGAATGAGATTATAAAAATTATTGTAAATGAAATGTCTGACACAATAGAAAAATGCGAAATTGCCGGTGCAGGTTTTATAAATTTAAGAATTAAAAATTCTTGTCTATATAGAGAGCTGGAAGCGATTTTAGACAAAAAAGAAAATTACGGAAAAATAGAACATAAAAGCGAAGAAAAAGTTATGGTTGAATTCGTCTCGGCAAACCCTACAGGTCCATTGCATATAGGACATGGTCGCGGTGCTGCTATCGGCGATTCTTTAGCAAGAATTTTGAAACATTTGGGTTATAATACTGTTAAAGAATACTATTTAAACGATGTCGGCAACCAAATGGCAGTTCTTGCAAAATCCACAGAAATTCGTTATAGGCAATTGAAAGGTGAAAAAATAGGTTTTCCTCCAGACCATTATCAAGGTGACTATATTTTTAACATTGCAAAGCGGCTTGTTTCAGAAGGTAAAAGTTTAGGACAAATAGACTTTAAGTCAGAGAGTGTAAAAGATATTTTAAAAACTATTGAAGATGATTTAAAAAATTTTGCTGTGGAATTTGACAACTGGTTTTCAGAAGGCAAAATTGCTTCAATCAAAGATAAAGATGGCAAAACAGAAGTTGATAAAGCTTGCAGCTATTTGGTTTCAAAATGTAATGCTTACAAAAAAGATGACGCTTTGTGGCTTAGTTCTACAAAATACAATGATGATAAGGATAGGGTTTTAAAAAAAAGTGATGGAAAATACACTTATCTTGCTTCTGACGTTGCTTATCATAAAAACAAATTTGAAAGAGGATTTGCAAAACTTATAAATTTGTGGGGAGCAGATCATCACGGATATGTGGCTAGAATCAATGCTTGCGTTCAGATGTTGGGTTTCAAAAAAGAAAATTTAAAAATTATTTTATATCAGTTAGTTTCTCTCGTTAGAGATGGACAACCTGTTGCAATGTCAACAAGAACCGGGGAATTTATAACTTTAAAAGAAGTTGTTGACGAGGTTGGCAAAGACGCCTGCCGTTTTTTCTTTTTGCTACGTGCTCCAGATTCTCAATTAGAATTTGATTTGGAACTTGCAAAGAAGCAGTCAAGCGAAAACCCGGTTTTTTACGTTCAATATGTTGCGGCAAGATGTGCTTCAATAATGAAAGAAAGCACAAATATAAAAGATTTGCCGAAAGCAGATTTTAATTTGCTCAATTCAAAAGAAGAGAGAGACTTAATAAAGCAAATGTCTTTTTTTTGCGACACTCTTTTGATGTGTGAAAGGACTTTCAGCCCTCATCATTTTACGTCTTATTTAATAGATATTGCAGATATTTACCATAGATTTTATGAAAAATGTCGGGTTTTAAGCGATGATAAAAATTTGACGAGTGCGAGGCTAAAATTAATCTTTGCTGTGTCGATTATTATAAAAAACAGCTTGAATCTTTTAGGAGTTTCATCGCCAGAAAAAATGTAAGAAAACAAACAAAAATAATGCTATGCAAAATAAAATCAAAAAACTTTTTTCTCAACACAAAACGAATTCCTTGCTTTTCACATCTACAACAGAATGTTTTTATCTTGCAAAATCAGAATTTGACGGATTTTGGATTTTAGCTGTTAAAGATAAAGTATACGTTTTAAGTCCTAAAATGATTTTAAATCAGGTAAAAAAACATTTTGAAAAAACTCCAGATAAAGTTTGCGTTTGCGAGGTTGATAGCTTTAGCCAAACACTTTGCAAAATTTTGAAGCAATTCGGTGCAAAAAATATTTTAGTTGATTCTAAATACATAAGTGCATCAAATTTCTTTTCAATTTCTAAAAAACTCTCGAAAGAAAACATAAAACTTATAACTAAAGATGGAGTTTTAGATAAAATAAGAATTGTAAAATGCGATGAGGAAATAGAAAATATCAAAACTGCCTGCCGGATAGTGTCGCAAGTTTGCGACGAAATAAAAGTTGAATTAAAAGCAGGTTTAACGGAGTTAGATATCCATTACCGAATTTTAGAGTTTTTCGCAAAAAATAAAGTTTACGAAAGTTTTACACCTATTGTAGCATCAGGCAAAAACAGTGCAAATCCTCATCATAGAAGTTCAGATAGAAAAGTAAAAGAAAATGACATTGTTTTAATAGACATTGGTTGCGTCTATAAAGGGTATTGTTCTGATTTGACGAGGACGTACTTTTTAGGTAAAATCCCGGAAATTCAAAAAAATGTTTGGAATATTGTCAAGAAATCGCAGAAAAAAGCGATTCTTTTGGCAAAAGCAGGTGTTTTTGCTTTAGAAATTGACAATGCTGCACGAGGTATAATTTCTGATGCTGGTTATAAGGAAAATTTCATCCATACTACAGGTCATGGCGTTGGTGTAGAAATTCACGAATCTCCAAGACTTTCAGCAAAAACTAAAGAACGTTTGCAAAAAAATTTTACTGTGACAATTGAACCCGGAATATATTTAAACGGGCAGTTTGGGGTAAGAATAGAAGACACGGTTTTAATCAAAAATAACAATTGCGAAGTTCTAACTTCTGCAGTTTATTGAGGAGAAAACATGGTTTCAACATCAGAATTTAAAAATGGACTTAACATTTTAGTAGAGGGTGAACCTTATCAAATCGCTTGGTTTCAAAATCACAAGCCGGGAAAAGGCGGAGCTGTAATGCGTGTCAAACTTAGACATTTAAAAAAAGGTGGAACAATTGAGCGCACTTTTAAATCTGGCGAAAAATTTGAAGCTTTGAGCGTAACGAGGCAAAAAAAGCAGTTTTTGTATAAAGAGGGTGAAAAATTTAATTTTATGGACATGAATTCGTATGAACAAATCAGTGTAGAACCTGAAGTTTTGGGCGAAAAGTCTGATTTTTTAAAAGAAAATCTTGAAGTTGAGGCAGTTTACCTTGAAAACGAACTTATTAGCATAGATTTACCTCTGATAATAGAGATGACAATTGCAGAATCGGAACCAGGTGTTAAAGGCGATTCTGTTTCTAACCTTACAAAAATGGCAAAACTTGAAACCGGCGCCGATATTCGCGTTCCACTTTTTATAAAAGAGGGCGATAGAATTAAGGTTGATACAAGAACCGGTGAATATGTGGAAAGAGTGTCTTAACAATCAAATATGATAATTACAGAAAAAAAACAAAAAGAAGCACTACTGCAAAGCTTGAAAGGCTTTGATAAATTGTTTTTAACTGCATGTGGTGGTTGTGCTGCAAAATCTCTTACTGCCGATGAGAAATCTGTAAAAGAAATTATGGATTTTTTGGTTTCTAATGGAAAAACTATTTTGGAAAGTGCGGTGATAGAGTCTGTTTGTGACATGAGATTAGTAAAAAAGACATTATCAAGAAATGAAAATATGCAAAAAGCAGATGTAGTTGTAGCTTTATCATGCGGTGCGGGAGTTCAATCAATAGAAAGTGTGCTTAAAGAAAAAAACATAATCCCTGCTTTAGATTCTAAGTATATAGGTTCAACAAAACGGATAGGAATTTATAAAAAATTTTGCAGTGTTTGTGGCAGTTGCATTCTAGATCAAACGCAAGGGATATGTCCGAGGACAAGGTGTGCAAAATCGCTTGTGAACGGACCATGTGGCGGTTTTGTGAACGGAAAGTGCGAAATAGATCAAAACACCGATTGTGCTTGGGTTTTGATTTACGAAAAACTCAAAAATAATGGCAAATGTCAAGATTTTTTAAATCAATACGTGGTGCCTCTATGACACTACAAAACAAATGGCTATAAAGATAGTTCTGCTGACAAGATAACAAAACTTCGCGATTTCTGTAATTTTAGGGTGAAATTTTTGAAATTCAAAGACAAGCTAAAATCAAACAAATTTTTAATCACTGCCGAGTTGTTTCCTCCAAAAGGAACAGATATTTCTTTTTTTTCAAAGAGAGCAGATTGCCTCTTAAATTCAGGAGTTGATGCCGTAAACGTTACAGATAATCAACGAGCTTCTATGCGTACAAGTTCACTTGCGATGTGTAAAATTTTAGCTGATAAAGGAATAGAGCCTATTTTGCAGCTTACTGCAAGGGATAGAAACCGTATTGCCTTGCAATCTGATTTGCTGGGTGCAAGCGTTTTGGGAATAGAAAATGTGCTGATATTAAGCGGTGATCACCCAAAGTTTGGTGACTATGCTAATGCAAAAGCAGTTTATGATTTAGATACGATACAGCTTATAAAAACCACTAAGATGCTTGGCAGTGGTTTTGATTTAGCCGGAAAAAAACTTTGCGGTTCTCCAAATTTTTGCGTCGGTGCTGTTGTAAATCCAACAGCTTATCCTAACGAAATGCAGGTTCTAATGTTTGAAAAAAAAATTAAAGCCGGTGCTGAATTTTTCCAAACACAAACAGTTTTTGACGTGGAAATATTTAAAGCTTTCTATGATAAAGTAAAAAGCTTTGGTGTTAAGGTTTTAGCTGGAGTAATGCTTATAAAATCCGCAAAATCTTTATCTTTTTTTCAAAACCTTCCTGGTGTTACTGTTCCTAAAGAAATCCAAAAAAAAATAGCTTCATCGTCAGTTGCCTTAAAAGATGGAATTGATATTTGTGCTCAAACAATAAAGCAGTTGAGACAATTTGCTGATGGTGTTCATATCATGTCAATAGGAATGGAAGAACTTATCCCCGAAATTATCAATAAATCCTAAATTGTTGCTATGAAAAACTTGTGGTGGTGAAAAATTAGTCTGAATTTTGAGATTGATATACGAGAGCAAATCTGTACGGTTTGATTGACACTGAAAACCATAACTAGTAGAATCGCAAAGTTGTAGTGCTTGGGACACGTTTTCCAAAATAAATATAGAGAGTTTTTGAAATGGTTTGGAAGGAGAAAAAATGCGAAAACTGAAATTAGGTCTACCAAAGGGCAGTCTTCAGGATGCTACGGTTGAGCTGTTTAAAAGAGCTGGTTTTAGGGTAGGCGTATCTACAAGGTCTTATTATCCCACTTCTGATGATGATGAATTAGAAATAATGCTTGTTCGTTCGCAAGAAATGGCAAAATATGTTCAGGACGGTTTTTTTGATGCGGGTCTTACTGGGTACGATTGGATTTGCGAAAGTGGAGCAAAAGTTGAAGAGGTGTGTGAATTAAATTATGCAAAATCAGGTTTTAGTCCTGTTCGTTGGGTTTTAGCGGTTCCGGAAAGTTCAAAAATAAAATCCGCCAAAGACTTATCTGGAAAATGTGTGGCTACTGAACTTGTAAATTGCACTAGAAAATATTTTGCGAAAAATGACGTAAATGTTAATGTCGAGTTTTCCTGGGGTGCCACAGAGGTTAAAGCTGGAAAATTAGTGGATGCGGTTGTGGACCTAACGGAGACTGGTTATTCTTTGAAGAAAAATGGATTGAAAATTATAGATGAACTGTTGATTTCAACGACTAGATTTATAGCGAACAAGTCAGCACTAGAAGATAAGTGGAAGATGGAGAAAATTGAAAGCATGTCAGCACTTTTGCAAAGTGCTCTTGCAGCTCAAGGAGTAGTTGGTTTAAAAATGAATGTTCCAGTAGAGCAGATAGATATAGTTTGTACAATTTTGCCGGCATTAAAAAGACCTACTATTTCTAAATTGTACAACTCTGAATGGGTCGCACTTGAAGTAGTGTTAGACGAAAAAGATGTAAAAAAAATAATTGCACCATTAAGAAAAGCTGGAGCAATGGGAATAATTGAATATTCGCTCAATAAAATTATTTACTGAATTTATAGGACGGATAATAAAAAATGAAAATTGCAGGACAAATTTTGAAAGAAAAGCGGGAGAGCTTAAATATATCTCTTGTTGATGTGTATAAAAATACGCTTATCCAAGAATACTATATTAGAGCAATTGAGGATGGAAACGAAGCAGCTTTTTCGGCCAATATCTATTACAAAAATTTTGTTAAATCCTATGCCAAATATCTTGGTATCGATCCTAAAAGTAGTATTGAAGGAATCGAAGAAAGGAAAAAGGTTGCTCAAAAACAAGCTGTAGAGTCGCTTGCAAGTGGTAGAAATAATAGCGGAAATAGAAATACGTATAAAATCGTCTTGTTTGTTTTGTCTGGAGTAATATTGTTGTCTTTTTTGTTTTTTTGGGTAAAAAGTAGAGTTTTGTTGAAGCAGTTTGAATGTACTTTTCCGTTGACTGCTGATAATTTTTACAACAGCAACGCTATATACCCAGAAATTGTTAAAGCTGATAAAGAGCATAAAGAAAGCGAAATAGAAGACGAAAAATTTAGTTCAGTTGAGGATTACCCCGTTTGTCCACAGTTTTTGTTGAGAAAATCTATTGATTACATTACAAATGGTTCGCAGAAGGTGTATTCAGCGTACCCAAAAAAACCAAAAATTTGGTTTAATATTTTTTTAGATGTTGACAAAGTCAGCGAAGAAACTAGTGCTGTTTATGAAAAACAAAATGTTGTTGCGAGAGCGGTGAGCAGAAGTTGGGTTTTAGTTAAAGCAGATGGACGTGAAGTGTTTTCTGGTATTTTAAATAAAGACGATTCTATGAAATGGGAAGCGGACAGTGAATTTTTTGTGCAAGTTGGTTATGTTCCAGGAGTGGAGTTATTTTTTAATGGCGAAAGAGTGGATGTTGGGAAAAATTCCATTAATCAGGTAGGTAAAGTTGTTTTGCTGAAATCCGATAAAGCTAAATTTACGGAGAACGAACATCAGTACAAAAAAAACAGTCAAAAAATGTTTATTAGAAAGCTTGCAGATTTTTAGTGTATGAAGCAAAAAAAAATCACAGTAATAACGTTGGGTTGCCATAAAAATACAGTTGAAGCTGAATACTTGCTTGGAATTTTCAGAAAGAAAAATTTTATTTTGACGGCTAATATAAAAGAAACAGATATTGTTTTGATTCACACCTGTTCTTTTATAGAATCGGCTAGAATAGAGTCTGAAAACCATATACGATATGTTTTGAAATTAAAAGAAGCTACTGATTTAAAGGTTTATGTGTCTGGTTGCTTGGTTCAGTTGTTAAAAGAGGATTTTGCTAAAAAGTTCCCAAATGTTGATGGGTTTGTAGGAACCGGCGATCTGATAAATATAGAAAACATAATCTCAAACGAGTCTCCGTGCGATAGCGAATTTTTGGCTGGTGGTTTAAACGAGTCTAAATACAGAGTTTTGTCGTCAGGTTTACCCTATGCTTTTATTAAAATTGCAGAAGGTTGTTCTCATAAATGTTCTTTTTGTATAATTCCATATGTTCGGGGTAAATATAAAAGCAGACATATAGGAGATATTGTAGCTGAAACTAAAACTTTGGTAAGTTGTGGCATTAGAGAAATTATTCTAGTGGCTCAAGATACCACAAGTTTTGGTCACGATATTTATGGAAAATTTGCCTTAGGGAAGTTGCTTTCAAAGCTTGCAAAAATAAGCTCTCTAAAGTGGATACGTTTACTTTACGCATACCCTGCAAGCATTACAGATGAGTTAATTAATATTTTCAAAGAATATGAGACAGTATGCAACTACATTGACATTCCTATTCAACATGTAAGTCCAAAAATGTTATTGTCTATGCGTAGACCATTAAACACGGTTAAAATAATAGAAAAAATAAAAAATAAGGCGCCTGAAATTGTTTTAAGAACTTCTTTGATAACTGGATTTCCTGGCGAGTCAGAAGAAGACATTTTGGAGCTTATAAATTTTTTGAAACAGGAATATTTCCAATATATCGGAGTTTTTGAATATTCCAATGAGAAAAAAGCAGATTCTAGCTTATTGGATCAGCAAATTGAAACTGGTATCGCTAAAAAGCGTAGAATCTTGATTGAAAATGTGCATTATGAGGTGTTTAAGGTGAAATTTAATAGGATGTGTGGGTCAACAACTGATATGCTTGTTGAGAATTGCGAGAAAAAGAGAGGTTCTTATAAAATAACGGGTCGTTCGTATTTTCAATCTCCGGAAGTTGACGGTAATATTGTTTTAGAAAGTGAAAACGCATTGCAAGTTGGTAAGTTTTACAAAATTAGAATGAATAGCTTGTTGGGGTACAATATAAACTCGCAGGTCTGCACGGTAAAATAAATGAATGTGGCCAACAAACTCACAATTTCAAGAATTTTAATGGCACCTTTCTTTGTCCTTTTTTTGGAAATAGGAGGGTTTTATCAATATATTTTTGCTCTGATAGTTTTTTTTGTTGCTATGCTAACGGATTTCATAGATGGTCAAATTGCACGGCGAAACAACACAATTACAACTCTGGGAATTTTTTTAGATCCACTTGCTGATAAAATTATAATTTCAGCAGCATTTATTTGTTTTGTAGACATAGTAGAGCTTTCTGTTCCAGCTTGGCTTGTGATTGTCATTATTTCAAGAGAGTTTTTAATTAGTGGTTTACGCTCTATTGCAGCTTCTAAAAATATAATAATTGTTGCTGACAAATATGGAAAATTTAAAACAACTTCTCAAGTTGTTGTCATAGTTTTTACACTTGCTCTTTTGATAGCAAACACATCTTTTTTGTCAAAAAAATTTCCCTCTCTTTTTGGTAATTTTTACAAAATTCCATTTTGGCTCATAGTATTTGTATCTATTATAACTATATACTCCGGTGCAAGATACATTTATAACAATAAAAATGTGTTTGTTGAAGAAATGCAAAAGTGAATAAGTTTATTCTTTTTATATCTTCCGGATTTGGTGTTGGTTACATAAAATATGCCCCCGGAACTTTTGGGTCACTGGTTGGTGTTATTTGCTGGGTTTTGTTTGTTCCAACTATAGTCTCGTTTCATATTTTTGCACTTTTATCTATAACTTTCATATCTGTGTCTTTTGCTTCTTTTGCCCAAAATATTTATAAAACAAAAGATGACAAAAGAATTGTTGTAGATGAAATTGCTGGCATGTGGTTTTCAGTTGCATTTTTGCCTAAGTCGTTGTTGATGATACTACTTGCATTTGTCTTTTTTAGGGTATTAGACATAAAAAAACCTTGGTTTATAGGCAAATCTCAGGAATTAAAAAGCGGGATAGGTATTACCGCAGATGACATTTTATCTGGAATTGTCGTAAACATAACACTCCAAATTGTGAAATTCGCTATATTTGCTATTCATAACTGACACAATAGTTGCAATTTAAATTTGACAAAAAGAGTATAACTTTTTAGAATCGTGCAGGTTTTGTCTATGGAAAATGTAAAGAGAATATTATTTAGCCTGTCGGAATTTGCTGGTTGTTGTGTTGAAAAAGCTTTTAAAGATATTGAAATTGATGGTATCGGATTTCAGCATCTAATGTCCATTTGTGTTAAGGCTAATAAAATTTCTGATAGCCAGATATATTTGTGTGGAAAAATTGAAGGCTATGTTGTTTTGGAATGTTCGCGTTGTCTCTTGGAATTTAAGCATAATTTGAATATACAGATAAACACCGATTTGTTTTTTGAAAATTCAATCGTTGATGTTGTAAGTGAAATAAGGCAGCTTGTTATCCTTGAAATTCCACAGAAACCGCTTTGTGGTCATGATTGTCTTGGAATATGCGAGGTTTGCGGAATAATAAATAAAAGAAATGACATCTGTGCCTGCAAAGAAAATTATGACGAATTTGCTAAAGCAAGATGGTATGAGTTGTTTAATGCAAGTAAAAATAACCGGAGGAAATAAAAAAATGCCGAATCCAAAAAGAAAACACACACCTCACCGTCGAGATTGCAGGAGGTCAGCAAATTCAAAACTTGATGTTCCAAATTCGAGCAAATGCCCAAATTGCAAGTTACCAAAACTGCCTCACAGGGTTTGTTCCTCGTGTGGTTTTTACAACGGAAAACTTGTCGTACCTAAAAAAATAAAACAATCGACACAGCAACAAGATGAAACACAAAGTAATGAGGTTGAAAAACAATGATAATCGCTCTTGACGCGATGGGTGGTGATTTTGGTTTATCTTCAAGCGTCGAAGGTGCTGTTCTTGCATCAAAAACAAATTCCTGTAAGGTAATTCTTGTAGGAAAAGAAGAACTGATACGGAAAGAGTTTTTAAAATTCTCTAAAAAAACAGATATACGTCAATTTAATATAGAAATTGTTAATGCAACAGAGATTATAGACATGGATGAGCAGCCGGCTAAGGCTGTTCGTCAAAAAAAAGACTCGTCTTTATGTGTGTGTGCAAGGCTTGTGTCTGAAGGAAAAGCCAATGCTTTTGTTTCGATGGGAAATTCTGGTGCTGTTATGGCGGCAGCTTTGTTTCACTTGAAACGTACTGAAGGTGTTTTGAGACCTACGCTTGCGACTCCTATGCCCACTTTAAATGGATATTGTCTTGTATCAGACAGTGGTGCAAATGTTGACTGCAAACCAGAGTATTTGATGCAGTTTGGAATAATGGCTAGTCTTTATTGTGAAAAAATTTTGAATATCAAAAATCCACGTATAGGAATTGTGTCAAATGGAGAAGAGTCATCAAAAGGGAATGAGCTTACTTTAGCAGCTTTTGAATTATTAAAAAAATCTGGGTTAAATTTTTTGGGAAATATAGAGGGTAGGGATATTCCAAAAGGAAAAGCTGATGTTGCAGTCTGTGATGGCTTTGTGGGCAATGTTATTTTGAAATTTGGTGAAGGTTTAGCTGCGATGATATTGCAACTTGTTAAATCAGCTTTAAAAAACCATCCTTTTGCTTGGGCTTCGTTGCCATTTTTGTGGCTTGCAATAAAAGATTTAAGGAAAAAGGTAGACTACAGCGAAGTTGGCGGAGTGCCTCTTTTGGGTGTTAACGGAGTTTGCGTAATAGGTCATGGAAGTTCAAATTCTAAAGCAGTTAAGAATGCTATTCTTGCGGCTGCAAAAGCTTTAAAACATAATCTGTCTGGTGAAATTAAATCCGCAATTGAAAACTACAACAAAAGGTTGTTGACAAATGACTAAGAAAATTGGGACAAAAATTTTAGGAACCGGCTCTTTTTTTCCAGACAAAATACTGACCAATGCAGATTTAGAAAAAATAGTAGATACATCTGATGAGTGGATAACTACAAGAACAGGTATTAAAGAAAGAAGAATTTCGCAAGAACATACGCCAACTTCAGAACTTGCATACCAAGCTTCTGTTCAAGCTTTAAAATCTGCAAATATTTCAGCTGCTGAAATAGATTTAATAGTTGTGGCTACAATCACGCCGGACATGATGTGTCCTTCAACAGCTTGTTTTTTGCAAAATAAATTTGGGATTAAAACGAAACCGGTTTTTGATTTGGCAGCTGCTTGTAGTGGTTTTGTTTACGGTATTGCCGTTGCTAAAGCCTTTATAGCATCCGGAATTTATAAAAAAATTTTGCTTGTTGGAGCCGAAGAACTTTCTAAAATTACAGATTGGACGGATAGAAACACTTGTGTTTTATTTGGAGATGGTGCTGGTGCTATGGTATTGTCGGCATCAGAAGAACAAGAAGAAGGAATTTTGTCTATAAGTTTGGGAGCAGATGCTTCTTATTGGGATTTGCTGTATTTACCGGCGGGTGGAACGGTCAACCCGGCTAGTGAAAGAACAGTAAAAGAGAAACTGCATACTATAAAAATGCATGGCAAAGAAGTTTTTAAAGTTGCTGTTGTAAAAATGGCACAGGTTGCTGAAGAAGCACTTATTTTGTCAGGAAAGTCTTTAGATGACATAAAATTAATCATTCCACATCAAGCGAATATGAGAATAATTGAAGCTGTGGCTAAGAAAATAGGTCTTCCAATGGAAAGAGTTTTTGTGAATATACACAAAACTGGTAACATATCATCTGCTACAACTATTACCGCTTTAGATGAAGCCATAAAATGTGGAAAACTTCAAAAAGGTGATATTGCAGAATTGGTTGCTTTTGGCGGCGGTTTTACTTGGGGAGCAGCAGTTATAAGAATTTAACGAAGGGTTAAAACAGAAAAAATGATAAAAATAGCTTTAATTTTCCCGGGACAAGGTTCCCAAAGTGTAGGAATGGGAAAGAATTTGTACGAAAAATATCCTAAAGCAAAAGAGATTATAGATAATGCCGGAGATAAAATTAAAGGTATAATTTTTGATGGACCTGAAGAAACTTTAAAAGCTACTAAATATTCTCAGCCGGCCATCTTTACAGTTAGTGCCGCTGCGTTTGAAGTTTTTAAAGAAAACATTGAATGTGAAAAATTTGAATTTTGTGCTGCCGGTCATTCTTTAGGCGAATATAGTGCACTTTATTGTGCAGGTTTTCTTGATTTTAAAGACACATTAGAATTAGTAAAAGCGAGAGGTCGGTTCATTCAAAACGCTTCTGACAAAAACCCGGGGTTAATGGCGGCAATTTTAGGTATTGAAAAACCTGTCGTAATAAATATTTGCAATGAAGTTTCTTCTTTAGGAGTTTGCGAAGCGGTCAATTTTAATTCGCCGGGGCAAATAGTTATATCCGGAAACAAAAACGCTGTAAATAAAGCACTTGATATTGCAAAAGAAAAAGGTGCTTTAAAAACAGTTATTTTAAATGTTTCAGGTCCTTTTCATTCATCGCTTATGTCAAGTGCGGCAGATGATATGGAGCAAGAACTGCAAAAATACAACTTTAAAAAACCTTATTTTGGAATATGGACAAATTGCGATGCTCAGCTAACGCAAGAACCGGATGTTCTTAAAAAAAAACTTGTTTTGCAGGTTAAAAACCCAGTAAAGTGGGACGATACCATGAAAAATGCTATTTTAAATGGATTTGAGCATTTTATAGAATTTGGTCATGGAAAAATTCTATCAGGACTTTTAAGAAGGATAGATAAAACAAAAAAAGCTTTTAATGTTGAAGATAGTGAAAGCTTACAAAAAACATTAGAGGAGTTAAATAAATGAGGCTTAAAGAAAAAATTGCAGTAATTACAGGTTCAGCACAAGGAATAGGGAAAGCTATAGCTGAAGTTTTTGCTTGCGAGGGAGCATCTTTAGTAATATCGGATATTAACATAGAGTTTGCACAAAAAACTGCTGACGAGATAAAATCAAAGTTTAATGTGGATACCATTGCAGTTGGCGGAAATGTGTCAAAATTGGAGGATTGCGAAAAATTAGTAAAGTATTCGCTTGACAAGTTCTCAAAAATAGATATACTCGTCAACAATGCTGGAGTAACGAAAGATAATTTAGTTTTAAGAATGAGTGAAGCAGAATGGGATGAGGTAATGTCTGTCAATTTGAAAGGTGTTTTTAATTGCATAAAATCTGCAAGCAGGTTTATGCTTAAACAAAGGCAAGGTAGAATTATAAACATAGCTTCCGTAGTTGGTCAAATGGGCAATGCCGGACAAGTAAATTATTCGGCTTCAAAAGGCGGAGTGATTGCCATAACTAAAACTTGTGCTAAAGAATTTGCAAGCAGAAATATTTTAGTTAATGCTATAGCTCCTGGGTTTATTCGTACTGCAATGACAGATAAGCTGACTGAAGATCAAAAAAGAGCTATGTTAGATATTATTCCGCTTTCAAGACTTGGCGAAGCACGAGATGTTGCAAAAGCAGCCTTGTTTTTTGCAAGCGATGACTCTTCTTATGTAACTGGTCATGTGCTTTCTGTTAATGGTGGAATGTATGTATAGAGTTTGGAGTTGCATTACTTGGTGAACAATATAAAGTTATAAAATGTTTTCCATTTTGGAACAACAAAGAATCAGTTGCAGTAAAAACATTAAATACGGAGGATTAAATGGAAGATTTAGAACAGAAAGTTAAAGAGATTATTGCAGAACAATTAGGGGTAGAGCCGGCTGAAATTGTAGAAGAAGCTTCGTTTATAAATGATTTGGGAGCCGATTCTCTGGATACAGTAGAACTCGTAATGGCTTTTGAAGAAGCTTTTGGAATTGAAATTCCAGATGAAGATGCTGAGAAAATTCAAACTGTAGGGAATGCTTTAGATTACATCAAAGCACATTCTAAAATTTGATATTACAGAAAAGTTATTGCGATGAAAAAAAGAATTGTTGTTACTGGTGTGGGTATAGTTTCACCTGTTGGTATAGGAAAACATGAGTTTGTAAGGTCTATTAGAGAAGGCAAGTCATCAGCCGATATCATTCGTTCCTTTGATGTGAGTATGCACACTACAAAGTTCGCATCATTGGTTAAGGACTTTGTCCCGGAACAGTTTATAGATAAGAAGCGGTGCAGGAGGATGGCAAGATTTACGCAGCTTGGTTTTGCAGCGGCAAAAATGGCTATTGAAGATTCTAACATTGACTTGTCAAAAGAGGATTTGTCGAGAATAGGTATAGTTACCGGTACCGGCATAGGTGGATTAGAAGTTGTTGAAGCAGAAACAAAAACGCTTTTGGAAAAAAATGCTAAGAGAGTAAGTCCTTTTTTGATACCTATGATTATCACAAATATGCTTCCAGGTGAAATTGCGATATCTTATGGTTTTACAGGGATAAATTATGCTGTAACCAGTGCGTGTTCTTCTGCCAATCATGCTTTAGGTGATGCGTTGAACTTGTTGCGTATGGGAGCAGCAGATGTGATGATTTCGGGTGGTGCGGAAGGTGCAGTAACTCCACTTGGACTTGCTGGTTTTTGTTCCATAAAAGCACTTTCTCAAAAGAATGATAATCCTGCAAAAGCTTCAAGACCTTTTGACAAAAACAGAGACGGGTTTGTTATAGGAGAAGGTGCCGGAATTGTAGTCCTTGAAACGTTAGAGCATGCCTTGGCAAGAGACGCATATATTTATGGAGAACTTGCCGGGTATGGTGCTTCTGACGATGCCTATCATATCACAGCACCAGATCCTGAAGGGAAGTCTGCAGCATTTGCTATGGAAAAAGCGATAATGGATGCAGGAGTGTCAAAAGATGAGATTGACTACATAAATGCACATGGGACCTCGACAGTTTTAAACGACAAAACAGAGACTCTTGCTATCAAAAAAGTTTTTGGACAAAGAGCTTACAGGATTCCAGTCTCTTCTACGAAGTCTATGACCGGACATTCGCTTGGAGGAGCTGCTGGAATAGAGCTTGTTGCTGTTCTTCTTTGTATCAGGGACGGCTTTGTACACCCAACTATAAATTACGAAACTCCTGATCCAGAGTGCGATCTTGATTATGTGCCTAATATAGTGCGACAATCACAAATTACTTGTGCTATATCAAATTCTTTGGGGTTCGGAGGACATAATTCTACAATCCTTGTTAAAAAGTATAAATAAACTTGAGTCTAATTTGCTGTTATAAATACATTGCAATGTCTATGTAAAATATGGAGAAATTCATGAGTATGAAAAAATTTTGCAGTGCGATTCTGTCGTCTGCGTATCATTTGTGTGGACGTAAGGTTCGTGATGGGGTGGTAGAGAATAGGATTTTTGTTGAAGATTATAGCAAAAACAATAAGATAATTTACAACAAAGAAGGAATTTAAAGGTAGAAGCTGTATATTCAGATTTATGGTGATAATAATGTTGTGTGTATAAAAGATTTAAAAAAGGTGATGTGTTGTGCTGAAATACAGATTTACTTTTGGCTGGGTCAATAATTCAATTATTGAAATTAAAGATGACGTAGACATGTTAGAGTTAGCTATATCTGTTTTTAATAGCAACGCAAAATTAGAAGTGGGTGAAGATTGCCAGATATCTTATGGTGTTAAATTATTTCATAGCGATGCTCATCCAATATACGATGAAGCAACAGGAAAACTTATAAATTATGTAAAAGACATGAGAATTGGGAAGCATTATATGCCGAAAACATTGAAACGAGTGTGTAAAATTAAAGCATTGTGGTTAACACGGTGCTGGACGGCTTTAACAGTTGTATAGAGTTTATTTGCGATAAGGATACTGATTGCAGTAGGTCCCGTTGTTCTTTAAAAAAGACTGTTTTTGATTGTTGTTTAAAAATTGGGAGACTTGAAAGTAGCAGATGTGGTGGTAGTGCAGATATAAAATTAAGTATGATTTATATCAAATTTGGGGGCTATAGTATGCCAAATGAAGCTACTACTGAAGAGTTTCAAAGGGTTATTGGTTATAAATTTAATAATATCAAACTTTTAGATACAGCTTTAACTTGCAAATCCTGTGCTTTTGAAAACAACGAAGATAACTATTACGAAAGAATGGAGTTTTTAGGCGATAGCGTTCTCTCTGCAGTTGTTGCAGAATTTCTCTACGTAAACTATCCGGAAGCTGATGAAGGGAAACTTTCCAAATTAAAGTCTCACATCGTTTCCACATCAAATTTAAGTGTTTGGGCAAACGAAATAAATTTGATTTCTTTTGCTCGCATTGGAAAAAGTAGAAAATTAAATAAAAATAAAAAAAGCGAAAATTTGCTCTGTGATTTATTTGAAGCTTTAATAGGTGCAATTTTTCTGGATGGTGGTGGTTTTGACAAGACAAAAGCTTTTGTGTTAAATTTCCTAAATGGGATTGGTGAAAAAGTGACTATTACAGATTATAAAAGTAGACTTCAAGAATATTCGCAGAGTGTTTACAAAGAGCTTCCTGTATATAAAATAACAAGAGAGTTTGGAAAAGACCATGATAAAAAATTTGAATCGGCTGTGTACGTGAACGGTGTCTTGTTTGGTAATGGTGTGGGAACTTCAAAAAAAGAGTCTGAGCAAATTGCCGCAAAAAGAGCTGCAGAAAAGTTGAATATTTTTTGACAGAGTCACGAAGGTAAATTTTTTGAAAAATCGTGATTTATAGATAGTTTGTAGTCAAGTTCTTTTGCTGAAAAATAATAATTTTAGCATAATAGCGTGCTGTTTTGGGATGCTTTCTTGAGTGACAGGTTGTTTTGCAATTGTTTTTTAAATACTTAATTACAAGGGAGGTTTTTATGATGAAGAGGATAGCATTTTGTTTTGCAGTGTTTGGGTTTGCTGTTGTTGTGTTTGGTTGTGCGTCGAGTAGGCAAAGTAATAACGGCAGTGGTGTGTTGGGTAGCGGTGGTAGTGCCGATAATTTTTGTAAATCCGGTGATAGTAGTGATAGATTGAGAAGTGGTGATGGTTCTTGTGGTGTGGTTTATTTTGATTTTGATAAGAGTATGTTAACTGACGATGCCAAGCGCATATTATCTGATAATGCGGAATTTTTGAGAGGTAAGAGGGAGAAGTTGGTAGTGGAGGGTAATACAGATAGTGCAGGTACTGTAGAGTACAATTTAGCATTAGGTCAACGTAGGGCTACGAGTGTGAAGGATTATTATATAGGTCTTGGTATAGCGCCTGATAGAATAGAAACAGTTTCTTATGGCGAGGAGAATATAGTGGATGCAGCAGTTAGCAGCAAGAACAGGAGAGCTGAGACAAAGGTTTTAGGTAAATAGGAAATCAGAACATGTTTATAGTTAGGGGAATAGTGTGTTTATTTTTTTTATGTTTGGTCGCGTCTTGTGCTGCGATTATGAATTCGCAAGAACTTAACGAGTTACGGTCTGAAGTGGTGAGATTGAATGTAGATAACAGGGAAATTAGGGATAAAAGCAACAGACTAAGTGAAGATTTAAAAAATCTTATTATTTCTGTAGAGGGTTTGCGGGATAAAGTGTTTTCTCTTAGCCAGTCGTTAAATGATTACAGTGTCGTGCTTGAGAACAGATTAAAGGATGGTGACGGGGTTGGTGTACTCCCGTCATCTCTTTACAGTAGTGCTTATGGTGATTATTCTATGGGAAAATTTGATTTGGCGTATTCTGGTTTTGAGGAATTTGTAAATAAATACCCAGGTGCCGAGCTTGGAGCGCAGGCGCAATACTATATGGGAGAATGTTTTTATTCACAAAAGCAATGGGGCAAAGCCATAGTTGAGTACGAGAAGGTGGTACAAAATTACAAGAAATCTAGTATTTGTCCGTCTGCGATGTTAAAACTTGCGTTAAGTTATGAGTCTAGCGGCGATAAAAATAAGTCTTTATCTATTTTTACTGAAATAGTTAAAGAGTTGCCACAAACTCCTGAAGCAGCGATAGCAAAGGAAAATATTAAATTATACGATGGCAATAGAGATGTTAGAGAAAAATAATTTTTCTACATGTTTTGTTGTTTCCGTTGTTTTGCATTTTATAATGTTATTTGCGTTTTTTGGAATAAAGCAAAAACCTGCGTTTTTGTCTATTCCTGTTGAGGTATTTTTTTATTCTGCAAACAACGCTCGCGTTTACAATGACGTTAATGTGTCTGCTGAAAAAGGAGATATAAAACAGAGTGTTTTGGCTCCCGAGAGGAAAGTTGTTGTTGAAGAAGTAGCTAACGAAAAACCGGTTACAAAAGAGGATGTTGTTGTAAAAAACAAAAATAAGAAAGAAAATCTAAAGAAAAATGATAAAAAAAATAGCGAAAAGAAATCTGTAGTGTCTAAAACTGATACTGTTGTTGAAGACGTAAGCCCAGACAGAACGACTGTGGAAGATGCTTCACCTTACGAAAGTGTTCGTTTTGAAAATAGTGTATTTAAGTATCAATACTATGCGAAACAAATAGTCCAAAAAATAGGTCAACATTGGAAGTGGTCACAAAGCTACGGAAAAGTAAGAGCTCTTGTATATTTCAAAATACAAAAAAATGGTTCTATAGTTGATGTTAAGATTGAAGAGAGTTCTGGTAGTGTTGAGTTTGACAAATATGCCATAGATACTATACATAGAGTTTCCAATTTTGCAGAGCTTCCTGAAAGCTATGATGAGCAAACACTTGGTGTTTTTTTTGAATTCAAATATCAGAGTTAATTTATGAAAAAATTGGTGTTGTTTTGTGCAAGCATTCTGGTTTTGTTTTTTTGTTGTTCAACTATTATTGCTCAGGAAAGCATATATCTTTCGTTGACGTCATCTGCAAAAAGGTTTGATATTGGGATAGAGGATTTTGTATCAGAGAATAAAAGTAAAGAAGAAATTGAGTTCGCAAAACTTTTGCAAGCAGTTATAGAAAACGACCTGTTGCTTTCTAGATACTTTAATATTGTAATCGAGGATAGAATTAAGGATGATGACGTTAAAAACGAAATGCTTGATTATTGGAAAACTACAGGAGTAGGCACAATTTTAAGTGCAAGCGTATCTAAATTTGATAACGATGTTGTTCTCGACATAAAACTTTTAGATGCAAATGCTGGTGACGTTATTTGGAAGAGAATTTATAAGTCAAACGTTTCCAATTACAGATATATGGCGCATTCAGCAAGTGATGAAATTACGAGGGTATCTGCAGGTGAATTTGGAATTGCAAGGTCTAAAATAGCTTTTTCTAATAATACGACAAAGCATAAAGAGATTTATATAGTAGATTACGACGGCTATAATTTACGCAAAGTTACCAATGACAATTCTATTAATATTCTTCCTAAGTGGTCTCCTGACGGTGAACGTATTGCTTATACGAGTTATGTTTACAACAATCCAGATTTATTCGAAATAAATATAGTGCAAAAAAAGCGGTACGCTTTATCTAGGCATAGAGGCTTAAACGTTGCAAGTGCTTATTCCCCAGATGGGTCGACTTTGGCAATTACATTATCAAAAGGTAGTGGTTATCCGGGTTTGTATTTAATAAATAACAACGGTGAAATTTTAAGACAATTAGCAGTCGGATATTTTATAAGTACGAGTCCTTCGTTTTCGCCTAATGGACAGGAGATTGTTTTTGTTTCAGATAGACGGGGAATTCCACAAGTGTATATAATGAATGTTTATGGTGGAAATATTAGAGCACTTGGGACGGATGGGTTTTGCGATTCTCCTTCTTGGTCGCCGCGTGGTGATAAAATAGTTTTTACTATGCGCCAGCACAATGCTAAAAACTTTGATTTATATATTTATGATTTGCATACTGCAAAAACAACAAAGCTAACTAAAAATAAAGGTAACAACGAAAATCCTTCTTGGTCTCCGGATGGCAGGTTTATTGTTTTTAGTTCTGATAGAAGCGGAAAAGAGGAAATTTATATAATTGCTATTGACGGTTCCGGTTCAAGAAAACTTGTAGAAATTTCTGGCAGATCTTATACTCCATCGTGGTCTACTTCTAATACTAAACAATAGCTAACGAATTATTAGTCAGTTAATAAATTTGGTAATAGACGGTAAAATATAATCTATGGTGTTTGAAGGTGTTAGCCGAAAAGAATAAAATGAAAATGAGCGACTGTGCGTAAAACAAAAGAACTGTCTGTTTCTAATTTATGAAACGAACATAACAACAATGTTATTTTAAAGACCAGTGTGTACCAAAAAATGTGGGTTTTATGCATTGATTGTCAATATGATGTTCTGCTTTTGAATAGAAATCAATTTACGTGTTTTTTGCGTTGAAGTTTGACAATGAAAAAACCGTTTGATAGACTAGCAGGTATTGTTTTGCTCGTCGCAGTCTATGCAAAAAGGGTCCGTAGCTCAGTCGGTAGAGCACCTCACTTTTAATGAGGTTGTCGTGCGTTCGAGCCGCACCGGACTCATATGCATCTGTAAGGAACTTCTTATGCTCCCATCGTCTAGGGGTCTAGGACACAGGATTTTCAATCCTGCGACACGAGTTCAAATCTCGTTGGGAGCGTGTTTCGGTTTTTAAGTTAACAAATAATTTTTATACTACAACCGTTTAAGCTTTTTAGGTTTAAACGGTTATTTTATGGAAGGTCATATGGCAACATTAGTTATTTTAGGAACTCAGTGGGGAGATGAAGGAAAAGGCAAGGTTGTTCATTATTTTGCAAAGCAAGCTGATTATATTGTTCGTTATCAAGGAGGCAATAACGCAGGTCATACATTAATTTACGAAAACAAACCTTTTGTCTTGCACTTGGTACCATCCGGTATTCTGTTTCCAAAAAAAACATGTTTAATTGCGAACGGAGTTGTAGTCGACCCCAAATCATTGAAAGAAGAAATTGCTTTTTTAGAAAGCAAAAAAATTTCGGTTCAGGATAGATTTTTTATAAGCGAGCAGGCGCATATTATACTTCCTTATCATAAACTTGTTGACGAGATACTTGAAGAAGATCAAATAAAAATAGGTACAACAAAAAGAGGTATAGGACCTGCTTATTCAGATAAAGTTAAAAGAATAGGTATAAGAGTTATTGACTACTTAGAAAGAGATGTTTTTGAATATTTGCTCGAAAAAAATATAGCCGAAAAAATGGCTATATTAAAAAAGGCAAAAGTTGATGTTGAGCAGTTAAAAGATAGTATATTAAAAGACCACAAACATCTCTCTAAATTTTTAAAACCGTTTGTCGCAAACACGAGTCTTATAATTGAGACAGCAATAGATAAAAATAAAAAAGTTCTATTTGAAAGCGCTCAAGGGACATTGCTTGATTTAGATTTCGGAACCTACCCTTTTGTTACATCGTCTAATCCTATTGCGGGTGGTGTTTGTTCTGGAGTTGGAATAGGACCTACAAAAATAAATAAAGTTTTAGGTGTGGTGAAAGCCTATGTTACAAGAGTTGGCGAAGGACCTTTTCCTACGGAACTTTTTGACAAGACGTCTGGGTTTTTAAGAGAAAAAGGAGTGGAATATGGTGCTACCACAGGAAGACCACGTCGGTGTGGCTGGTTTGATGCTGTTGTCGTTCGGCATAGTGTGCGAATAAGTGGCATAAAAAATTTAATTCTTACAAAACTAGACTGTATGGAAAATATGGAAAAAATTAAAATTTGTACTGCATATAAGTATAAAGGTAAAATTTATAAAGAATTTCCATCATCGCGAACAGTACAAAAATACGCAAAACCTGTTTATGAAGAAATGAGTGGATTTAAAGGTCAAATTAGAGGTATTGCGGATTTCAAAAAACTACCCATAAATGCTCAAAAGTACGTTAGACGTTTGGAAGAACTTGTCATTGCTCAAATTGATTTGATATCTCTTGGCAGAAAAAGAGAAGAAACTATTGAAGTTAGAAAAAATATTAAATGGTTTTAAAAAAATAACAGTCATTGCGAAAGCGTAACGCTTAAGAAATATGATCTCGTTTTTGAAAATATCTACAACATTCCTTTCACCTCATTGCATTCTATATATCAGTTGCAAACTGCAAAGCAAAATAATTTTCTATTCTATAAGTGCGTATTGGAATATGATTTATTCTTTCGTTAAAGACGGGCTGAAGGTCATTATGAGTACGTGTTATATGGATGAGGCGGAAAGAGCTAATAAAGTTTATGTTTTAAATAGTGGGAATTTAATCGGCGGCGGAAAGTTATCTGATATTTTAGAAAAACATAATTTAAACAAAATAGAAGAGCTGTTTTTGCAAAGTGCAAAATAAAGATATCATGGTTTATGACAAACACAAGAGATATGTGATTTTATTTTGTGGCCGAAGCATAAAATTAACAATTAGAAAATTTTTTAGATTAAGAAAAATTGCCATCAGAGATATTTTTTATGCGTTTACCGTGTGCAAATTTACCATTTTTTAATGGGAATAGGAAAAAAATAATTGACGACAACCCTAAAAAGGGATATAAAAATTATCTGTTGAGTTACATTTTAAGAAAAGTAGTATGTGAAAATTTCTAAAAAAAGTGAACAAAGCAAGCAGTTGCCGTTAATTCCTATTTTAAGGAACGATTTCGCTTTACCTAAAAGTTTAACGAGGTATTTTTTGTGGAAAAATTCACGGAACTGCAATAGAAGTTGAAAATTTGAATATAACTTTTGGGACATTCAAAGTTGTTGACAATATTTCTTTCAGTGTTGGCAAACGCGAAATTTTTGGGTTTTTGGGTGCAAACGGTGCCGGCAAAACTACAACTATACGTGCTATTTGCGGGATATTAAAACCAACTTCCGGAATTATTAAATTAAATGGAACCAACATACCCGGCAATGTTTTTGCATTAAAAAAACAATAGGTTATATGTCGCAAAAATTTAGTCTTTGCAAATACTTGAGCGTTAGAGAAAACATAGAATTTTCAGGTGTTTTTTTACACAATATGAATGGAAAAGAAATAGTAAAGCGAAAAGCAAAACTTTTTGAATTTATTCATTTTGACGGCGACGAAAACAAAAAAGCTGGCGAATTATCTTTAGTCGTTAGGCAGGCTGTCGCTTTATGCACTGCAGTTTTACATAAATCCGGAAATTCTTTTTCTTGATGAACCTACAGCGGGTGTTTCGCCAAATACAAGAGTTTCTTTTTGGCATTTAATAAAAGAACTCGTCAAAGAAGGCAAAGCCATTTTGTAACCACGCATTATATGGACGAAGCTGAATATTCTAACAATATCGCTTTTATGAGAAGCGGTCGCATTGCAGCGTTAGGTTCTGTACAAGTTTAAACGTATAGAACCTTCTCTTGAAGATGTTTTCCTAAAAAGTGCAAGCATAAAATGATAAGAAAAACAGCGGTTAAAGCTCTTGACTTAAAAGAATATAGACATATAAGCCGCGATTCATTGTTCTCATATTTGTGCTTTTGCTTCCTTTAATTCTTGTAGTTTTTTCGGAGCAATAATTGATTTAGATTACAAACATATTCCTATAGCGGTTAAAGATAATGACAATAGTTAAATGTCGTGCTCTTTTTTAATATATTTAGCACATCACAGTATTTTAATTTGAGTAGAATGCAAACTATGTAGCAAGTTTACAGCAATCTTTATAAAAATGATTCCCCGGCAATTTTAATCATAGAATCTGATTTTTCAAAAAATATAGTAAAAGTGATTCCGTTTAGCAATTAGCAGAAGCAGCAAAGTGTCGTCTACTTGTTGATAAGCATCACTTTAGATATGTTTTCAGGTGGATATTTTTTTTGCAAGATCTGGTTTAAGTTGCGATATCAAATTGATAAATCAGACTAAATGGACATTTTCGTTGAATTGTATTCGAATCTCATTGAAAATGCAGTGCCAGTAAATGTGAATCTTTAACTACACTAATTATTTTAGCATCATAAATAGTTCGTCTACCTATATCAACTGTTATCAGTTATGTTTAGTATAGATTTGCAATGAAGAAATTTAGTAGTTTTTGCCTAAGTTGGATTATTTTGATAACATGCGAGCGTTCGGTACTCATTTTTTGTTTGTGAAATTTTAGTGGGAAGGTCTTTTATGGGAATGGAAGAAGAAAAACTTGACGATAAGTCGTCCTTGTCTGATATAATAAATAATTTTGAAACGCAAATAAAATATTCTGACATCAGTGATGAGTTAAAAAATTCTTTTTCAACCTCGATGCTTAAATTAAAAAATAAATTATTAGAGATGCACGTTGAGCTTGAAACAGAAGACGACGATTCTGAAGCATTGATGAAGCTTGCCAAGGAAAACGAAAAAACAGAAAGAACTTACGATGTGCAAGGGTTGCTTATAGGTGGTGCTATTGGAATTGTGGTAGGAGTGTTGATTTCTTTTGATGTTATTTTTGCAATGGAAATAGGAATGTTTGTTGGACTTGTCTTTGGAGTAAGAAAAAAACGTCCGATGAAAGATGAGCAGTCAGATAAAAAATAAATCGAATTACATTACATGCCAATCATACGAAAAGACTATTAGATTGTTTTGTTGTCGAGTATAGTGCTAAATTTTATGAACAAAACATGCATAAAAAATATTTTGCAAAAAGCAGAGAACGAAATTGAACTTTCATGCGAGGAAGCGTTTTCCATTTTGGATTGTCCTGATGAGTATTTAGATGAAATAATTTTAACGGCTTTTAAAATCAGGCGAAAATATAAAGGTTTGAATGTAGAAATTCAAATACTTTCAAATGCAAAGAGTGGGAATTGTAGCGAAAACTGTTTTTATTGTTCACAATCTGCAAGCTCTAAATCTGAAATAGAAAAATATAGTCTAATCTCGTTTGAAAAACTATCTTTAACTTCACAAATCGCAAAACAAAAAAAACTCTCAAGGCATTGCATAGGTTTAAGTGGGATTTATTTTAGTGATAAAGAAATCGATGATTTTGCAAAACTTGTCAGAGAAATCAAATCAAAAGATCAAAACCCAATTTGTTGTTCCATAGGTTTTTTAACAGAAGAGCAAGCACAAAAATTAAAAAATGCAGGCGTAAACAGAATAAACCATAATTTAAATACAAGCCGTTCTTTTTATCCTAAAATATGTTCAACACATACGTATGACCAAAGACTACAAAACATAGAACGTTTGCAGAATATTGGGTTTGAAATTTGCTGTGGAGCGCTTTTTGGACTTGGCGAAAAAAAGAGCGACGTTGTGGAATTGCTTTTTGAGTTAAAGCGGTTAAAACCGGAATCGGTTCCGATAAATTTTCTTATTCCTATTAAAGGTTCTATCATGGAAAAAGCGGATGTGTCGTATTTAACCTGTAAGTATTGCCTTAAAATTTTATCACTTGCCAGGTTTTTGATACCTAAAAGTTCTATTCGTTGTGCTGCTGGCAGAGAAATTTATTTTAAAGACAGAGAAAAAGATTTGTTGTCAATAGTAGACTCTATTTTTGCATCAGGATATCTAACAGCTGAAGGAGAAAGTGTTGACAATACCGTAAAATTGATAGAAGAGAATGGTTTCTCATATTGTATTTAATATGGATTCTCTAATAAAATTTCTATTAAAAAAAAAAACAAAAAGGCGACAAAATGAAACAAAGGAAAGCTAAAATTATCCGTAAAACAAAAGAAACGAATATTTTAGTTGAAATAAACCTTGACAAATGTCAAGAACCGAAAATTTCTACAACCATAGGATTTCTTGACCATATGCTTACGCTTTTTGCTGTTCATTGTGGAATTTATATAAAAATTATGGCTTTAGGCGACACGCATATAGATGACCATCACCTTGTTGAAGATACTGGAATCGCTATGGGACAGGCGTTAAAATCTGCACTTGGTGATAAAAAAGGAATTGCAAGGTATGGAAATTTTTTGCTTCCTATGGACGAGGCTCTAAGTTATATTGCTTTAGATTTGTCAGGTAGATTTTTCTTAAGTTATTGCGTTGATATTAAATTTCAAAAAACAGGTTTTAATTACGATTTGATCCAAGAATTCTTCTATGCTTTTGCTTCTTTTGCCTGTATTACTTTGCATATAAAAATGATACAGGGTAGAAATAATCACCATATTGCTGAAAGCGTTTTTAAAGGATTCGGCCGCACTCTGCGTCAGGCAATTGCTTTTTCAAAAGACAAAAGCAGAATCCCATCTACAAAGGGAATTTTGTAAAGTGTATCAATTTTTATAAATCCAATAAACACAAACAGGAAGCAATGTATGCTTTTTACCTCTCCGATTTTCTTGTGTCTTTTTCTACCGGTTTTGTTTGCAGTTTACGTTTTAGTTGCTCCCACTTTCAGAATTCATGTATTGCTTGCAGCGTCTTTATTTTTTTATTCTTGGGGTGAACCTAAAGCTGTTTTTATAATGACAACGCTTATAATTATCACTTGGATTGCTGGCAATTTAATAGCCGAAACTACAAAACAAAAAAATAAAAACATATTTATTACCCTAGGAATTTGCACAAATTTACTAGCACTTTTCACATACAAGTATTTAAATTTTTTTATAGAAAATATAAATTTTTTAGGGTTTAACATAAATGATCCAAAACTGCCTTTGCCGATAGGAATTTCTTTTTATACCTTTCAAGCAATATCATACCTTGTGGATGTCTACCGCAGAACAATTAAACCGTCAAAAAGTTTTATAAATTTTGCCACATACATTTCATTATTCCCACAATTAGTGATGGGACCTATAATTAGATTTAAATTCATTCAAAACAGTTTTAAAGATAGAAAAATTAACCTTAATAATATATTTTACGGTCTGCAAAGATTTATTATGGGATTTGGAAAAAAAATTTTGATAGCAGACACTATGGCAATTATAGCAGACACTATTTTTAGTTCGCCTGCAGAGTCTATACCATTTTTAATTTCTTGGCTTGGTGCTCTTGCTTTTTTGCTGCAATTATACTACGACTTTTCGGGGTATTCTGATATGGCAATAGGACTTGGCAGAATGTTTAATTTTAGATTTCCAGAAAACTTTAAGTACCCTTATTCAGCAATTTCAATTCAAGATTTTTGGTTTCGCTGGCATATATCATTAACAAGTTTCTTTAGAAATTATCTTCACCGTCCTCTAGCTATTAAATTAAAACGGCTTAAATTCCATCCTATTTTTACTAAATATTTTCTTTTGTTTTTAACAACTATTTGTATAGGTCTATGGCATGGAGCTGCTTGGAACTTTGTTTTTTTAGGTGTTTTTATCGCTTTAGCCCATGGATTGTCTATGCTGTTTTTGCGTAGTAGAAACGGAATGATTAATCTTAAAAATTTTAAAATTGTATTAAATATTTTTTTTGTTTTTACGCTTTTGCCAATAGGAATGGTTGTGTTTAGATCGTCAAGTTTACGCTATGCTTTTAATTATTTAAAAATAATGATCACAGGAAACTCTAATTATTCATTAGCTTCTTTCAGCAGGGCTTTAGACTTCATTTCAATAACTAACGGAATTACTTTAGTTATAGCTATAGTTCTTTGTTATCCAGTAATGGCAAAAATACGTATTAAATATAGAAATCATCCTCTGTGGTTGTGCTTGTTGTTTATAATTTTCTTTTTATCTTTTGCGATTAGCTCTACAAAAACATTGATTCCGTTTTTATATTTTAAATTTTAACAGGTTAATGAAATATGAATAACAATATCTTTTTAAAGAAAATATTTGTATTTTTGTTTTTTATAGTCCTCTATATTCCTTTAATTATTTTTGTGGGAATTAAAGAGCCTGCAGCAATCCATCTTATAGATGATGGAACTGAAAATGTTGAAAGACCTAAATTTTCATTTACAAATTATGCTAAAAAAACATTTCAACAACAATATGAAACATGGTATGCCAGATCATTTTTTGGTAGTAATTTTTTTCTGAAACTCAAAAATTCTGTATATTATCTGTGCAATTTAGGGTATTTCATTTATCCTCAAGGCATACTTGACTACAGAAACACCATAATTTACGGCAACAATTTGTTTACCAAGAGAGGATATTTAAATTATGAAAACAATTTTAATACGCAAGAATTGGATAAAATATTTTCTAAATTGGAGTATGTTCAAAATAGTTTAGAAAAAATCGGTAAAAAATTTATTTTTGTAATAGCACCCAATGTGATTTGGGCAAATGCCGACAGAGAATATGAGTATGTAAGATATTTTAATTCTAAAGATGAAGTTTTCTGCAAGGCATACTTTCAATATTTTGATAAACACAAAATAAATTATTTTAATGCACAATCTATAGTAAAAAAATTGTCAGATAAAGAACTGCCTTTTTTTCTCAACACTAATTCGCACTGGAATAGTTTTGGAGCAGGGTTAACTGTGATAGAAAGCCTTAAATATGCTAAAGAAAAATACAAAACGGATTGGGATATAGCACAAATTAAAGAAATAAATTACTCTACAACAACAGCTGCCGGTTCTTTTATCAATGAAACGCAAGAACTGACACCTGCTTTTTTTGACATTGCAAAATCTGAAAAACAGCCCTATATAACTTACAAAACTACAAAAACAAATAATATCGTTGTTTCAATGTTAGGCGATTCTTTCGTGAGAGATTTTTATATTCAAATTGTAAAATCAAACTTTGCGACTGAAAGAAAAATTTTTAAGTATGAAAATGTTTGGAATGCTATAAGAGACTATGGAAAAACAAAACCTCTGCCATCTATGTTAGATGTTCAAACTATTGTCAACTCATCAGACTTAATAATTTTTTTATTTCTTGAACCGATATTTCCAGCGGAAAGCTCACAAAACACAATGGTCAGCAACGGTTTATACGTTGAAGCTTTTTATGATTATTTTTCTAAAAAAAATTAGTATTGGAGCTTGCGTTATTGAGTTGTTGAGTTTTGGAAAAAGGACTATCTATGATGAATTTTAAGACGTGGTTTTGGGTTTTAAATTTTTTTACTGCTTTTTTAAGATTTCTAATAATAGGAAAAATTGGGCTTACCGTAGACGAAGCACATTATTGGGTATATACTAAATTTCTAGACTTTTCTTATTTTGACCACCCGCCGTTTATCGCTTATATCATAAAAATTTCAACTTTAATTTTTGGAAATACCGAGTTTGCCGTCCGGTTTCCCGCCGTAGTAATTTTTTTCTTTTCTTGCTGGCTCTTTTTTATATGTATTAGAAAACTTTACGACGATAAAACTGCATTTATTGGAGTTTTGCTTTTAAATTTCCTGCCAGTATTTTCTTTTTTAGGATCAGTAATTTCTATCCCGGATTCTCCCCTTGCATTTTTTTGGTTGTTGGAATTCCTTATCTTTATCAAAATTATTCAAGAGGGAAATAAAAATCTTTGGTACCTGCTTGGCATTGTCAATGGTTTAGCTTTGCTTTCAAAATACAATGGAATTTTCTTGGTATTTTCAATTTTTGCTTTTCTTGTTTTATCTGTTGAAAATAGATTTTGGCTTAAAAGAAAAGAGCCTTACTTCACTGCAATAATTGCGGGGGTTGTTTTTTCTCCAGTGATAATTTGGAATTGTTTAAATCATTGGGTTTCTTTTGGATTTCAATTAAAACATGGCTTTGGAAATGTTTTCCCGCAATTTTCACTTACGCTTTTTGGACGTTCAATCGGAGCACAGGCAGGTTATTTGTCGCCTTTTTTGTTTTTATTTTTTTGCTTTGTGATTATAGTTTGCACATATGACGCTTTTGTTAAAAAAGACAAAAACGCTTTGCTTATAGCTTGTTTTTCTTTGCCAACTTTAATTCTTTTTAATGCCGTCGCCGCTTTCAACGAAATTTTACCTCATTGGACTGCAATGGGCTGGCTGATTTGTGCAATATATGGCGCTCACTTAACAATAAAATTTTGGACTAGTAAAAAATTTAGAATATATTCTTACTTTTCTTGGGCTTTTTGTGCTTTTTTAATTGTTTTGGCAGTGTCGCATATTTTATATAAAGTTATTCCTATAGAAAAATTCCTCCCACAAAAACAAAGAGAAAAAATTGAACATGGAATTTCTGAAGCTGAAAGAGCCGATATTACCAACGATGTTTATGGTTGGAAAGAAATGGCGGCAGAAATTAGACGTATAATCAATTCCTATCCTCCTGAAAAACGTCCATTTTTATTTACGCATAAATTTTATCTTGCAAGCCAGCTGAGTTTTGCCGTCACTGAGTTGCGAGTTTTTTGCATAAGCGACAGAATAGATGCATACGATATTTGGCAAAAAGATTTGAGCATTTTAAACGGTAAAGATGGATTATTCATTTGCAGTAATTTTTTCTTTTCGCAACCGCAGGAAAGATATGGGAATGTTTTTAAGGAATATATTTTTGTTGAAGAATTTCCAATTTTTAGAAACAAAAAAAAATCCAAAAACTTTTTCTTTACCCTCTGTAAAAATTTTGATTCGTCAAAACTACCTAAAGAATATATCGCAAATTTTTAGGATTAGTTAACTTTTTCCATCTTTATTTTGTTGAAAACTTATACCGCAAGCACTAAAAAAGCGAGATTGATTTTATGAAAAATGATAGCAAATTTTTAGGAGACTGTTACGTTAAGCCGATAGAACTCAATGAAAATTTATTGATTGGCAGAGGCAATAATAAAGACTGTTACCTTCATCCGGAAAACAAAGATTGGTGCATTAAAGTTTTATTAAACCAAAATAATAAAAGCACCCGCAAACATATCTTACAGGAAATAAAGTATCTTAAGAAAATTAAACGTTTGTCTTTAAATGCAGTAGTTAAATACATAGGAACAGAAAATACAAATCTTGGCTGCGGTTATGTTTTTGAATGCGTTCGCGATACATATGTCGGGGGGGGGGATGGATTTACTAGGAAATATATCAAAAAACTTATATCATTATTTAAATGACTGCGATTTTTTCTCTAAAAATTTTACTTTTGTGCTTAATTCATTTGAGAGTTTATATAGTCAAATTTATGACAATGGCATTGTAATTTCTGATTTCTTTCCTCACAATATTCTTTTAAAAAAAACATCAGAAAATAGTTACCATTTTGTAATTTTAGAAGAATTCGGCAGTCGTGCTTTTATTCCAATTTGGCATTATTCAAAAACTCTTGCAAGAATCAGATTTAATAAGAAATGGAGCGAGTTTTTGCGATACATCAACCAGAACAACGCGTTAACACGGAAATTAGTAGCTGAATTGCACAAATTTTGTCAGAAACCTGTAAGTTCTTGCTAAAAACTTAAAATTCTATAATCTTGTTTGGTAAGCAAATTAGCTATGATGACTTTACCATCAAAGTCTAAAACGCATTCACGGTGAAAAAATGTCAAAACAATATATTTATATAGTGCAAGCATTGCTGGAGCCATCAAAATGCAAAATAGGTAAAACCAACGACCTCAAACGTCGTCTGAAAGAATATAACAATATGACTGGCAAATCTAAAGAGAATACTTATCAGTATTTATTTGCTGGAGAAGTAAAAAATATGACAGAAATAGAAAACAGCATAAAAGAAAAAT
>JAITSO010000055.1 GCA_031287735.1 Elusimicrobiota bacterium
CGCCAGAAAAACAAACGATTCTAAATGTATTAGAAGACATTGCCAGCCGTGTTGGAAAAGACAGTTGGGTTTTAAAAAAAGACGGTCAGTTGTCGTTTGAAGGTCTTTAGTTTTTAAAAGTTTGAATAAATTATTGCTTATTATATGGATTGGTAAAAATAACGACAGATAGGTTGTTAAAATATTATAAAAGGATATTTTTATGTCATATCTTGTTTTAGCTAGGAAATTTAGACCGCAAAACTTTAATGAAGTTGTAGGACAGGAGCATATTTCTAAAACTCTCAAAAATGCGATTATTCAAAATCGCATCGCACATGCTTACTTATTTAGCGGTCAAAGAGGCTGCGGAAAAACTACAATGGCAAGGATTTTAGCAAAAGCGTTAAACTGCAAAAGCAATGCTTCAATTGAACCTTGCGGAGTGTGCGAAAACTGTGTTGAAATTACAGGTGGCTCAAGCCTTGATGTTATTGAAATTGATGGGGCATCAAACAGGCGCATAGAAGAAGCAAGAAATTTGATAGAAAATTCAAAATTTGTTCCAGCAAAATCGAAATATAAAATTTATATTATTGATGAAGTTCACCAGTTAACTAAAGAAGCTTTTAACGCTTTGCTAAAAACACTTGAAGAACCTCCTTCGCATGTAGTTTTTATTTTGGCTACCACAGAACAGCATAAACTACCCATCACGATTCTTTCAAGATGTCAAAAATATCGTTTTAGACTGCTCTCTTTTAAAGAAATATCGCAAGCTGTAAAAAATATCAGCGAGAAAGAAAATTTTGAGATAGATGACAGTGCTTTAAATATAATTGTCAATTCTTCAGGTGGTTCCATGAGAGATGCTTTAAGCTCTCTTGATCAAATTATATCTTCGGGGAATAAAAAAATTACTGGAGATTTCGTGCGTTCCATTTTAGGTCTTTTACCTAAAGAAATCATTGATTTGGCTATAGAATATCTTTCTCAAAATAACATTCAAAAATTACTAAATATCGTCAAAGACATTTATGAACAAGGTTATGATGTTTTGCAGTTTGCAAAAGATTTAAGAGATCATTTAAGGCAGGTAATGATTTACTCTATAAATCCTAAAATTTTTGAAATTTTGTCTGAAGACACAAAAATTTTTGAAAAGCAAAAATCTTTCTTTTCAGTTGCCGGGCATATTAGGTTAAATAATTTGCTTTCAAAAGCAATTACAGAAATGCACTGGAGCGACCAACCGCGAATTCTTCTTGAAATTTATCTTTTAAAAATGGCAGAACCATATTATGATATAAACGAGTTGATAAATAGAATTTCTGCACTTGAAAAAGAAATAAAAGACGTTCCTATTTCGCAAGGAAAAATTATAAATGATTACGGAAATTCTAATGTCGGTTCATCTCAAATCATAGAAGATGATTTTTCTGAAATTCCAAACACAGTCGGTGGAAACATAAATTTACTTGCTGTTTGGCAGGAAATATCTGCAGATATCGTGAAAATACATCCAAGACTATACGAAAGTTTGAAAAAAACTACGCCGAAATTTTCTGGCGAGAAAGAAATAACTTTAACTGCTGGAGATGAATTTGATTACAATGAGGTTATATATCATAAAGAGCAGATTTTGAAACTTTTTCAAATAAAAACAGGATTAAACATAAATGTTAAAATAGTAATTGGAAATCAAAAAATTGAAAAAACAAACAATGATGACAATATGGGAAAAATAATTATGGAAAGCGAACAAGCACCAACTGAAAAATTTATTGTCAAAGAAGATTTAAAAGAAAGCACTAAAGCTGCAATTCCAAAAGATATTGATGAAATTGCAAAAAAATTAGGCGGAAGGGCAAAAAAAGTAGATTAAATGAACAGACCTCAACCCATAGAAAAAATGGTAGAAATTATAAAAAGGTTACCGGGCGTTGGTCCTAAAATGGCAGAGCGTTTGAGTTACCATATTTTAAAAATGACAAGTGCGGAAGTTGACCGTCTCGTAGATTCAATACAAAAAGCTCGACAAACTATGTGTTATTGCGATATTTGTTTTAACTTAAGCGAAACAAATCCTTGTCCTGTTTGTTCCGATAAATCAAGAGACAAAGACGTAATTTGCGTTGTAGAAACACCTCAAGACTTAATAGCAATAAGCAAAGTTAAAGACTATAAAGGCTTGTACTTTGTTTTAGGAGGAGCACTTTCTCCACTTGACGCTATAGGACCTGACGATATTAAAATTTCTCAACTTTTAAAAAGATTGAAAAGTTCTTCCATAAAAGAAGTTATTTTGGCTACAGATACTGATTCAAAAGGTGAAATGACGGCTGTGTATATTTCTCAAATCATCAAACCACTTAGAATAAAAATCACAAGATTGGGATACGGCTTACCGGTAGGCGGCGACATAGAATATGCCGATGAAGTGACAATTTCGCGTGCAATTGCGGGTAGAAAAGAAATGTGAGGATAAAAAATTAAAAGCAACGTTGAACAACTTTATTCAATGATGGATAAATGCGAAATTTGTCCGCGAAAATGTAAAGCTGAAAGAAATAATGGAAAAGCAGGTTTTTGCAAAGCTTCTGATAAAATCCGCATAGCAAGCATAAATGTTCACACCGGCGAAGAACCTCCCATAAGCGGCATCAAAGGTTCTGGTACAATTTTCTTTTCAAATTGTGTTTTAAGCTGTGTCTTTTGTCAAAATTATCCTATAAGCCAACTTGGAAACGGCAAAGAAATTTCTTTGAGTGGTTTAGTAGATATAATTCTTTCTCTACAAAAAAGAGGATCACATAATATAAATTTTGTAACTCCCACACATTTTAGTGCACATATCGCAAAAGCTGCATATGAAGCAAAAACTAAAGGTTTAAAAATTCCTATTGTCTATAATTGCGGTGGATATGAAAACTATCAAACATTACGTCTTCTTGAGGGGATTGTTGATATTTACTTACCTGATATAAAATATAGCGATAATGAAACCGCTTTTAAATACTGCGGTGTTAAAAATTATGTTGAAGTAAGTAAGTTGGCGTTACAAGAAATGTACAGACAAGTAGGTGATTTAGTTATAGATGACGATGGAATTGCAAAAAAAGGATTGCTTATACGTCATTTAGTTTTACCGCAAAATTTACAAAACACAAAAAAAGCTTTAGAGTTTATAGCAAAAGAACTTTCAGATAGAACTTTTATAAGTTTAATGTCTCAATATTACCCTGCTTACAAAGCTTATAATTTTAAAGAATTATCTAATCCTTTAACAAAAGAAGAGTATGACCTCGCCGTCAATGAATTAAAAAAACTGAATCTTGAAAACGGCTGGATACAAGATTTGCATAGAGAGCTTCCTGTGGCAAAAACATAAAAAGTCATTTGAATCTTTTAAAAATTTTTTTACTGCAGAAAAAACTTCAAAGGTACTTCGCCACAATCAGGAAAAAGATGACAATTTATGCATTCGCTCCAGATTTTATGAGGAAGTGTCTCCTTGGAAACGATCTCAAATTTGAGTTTTTTAAAAAAATCAGGTTTAAATGTTAATGTAAATATTTGATTTATTCCTAGATTTTTGGCGTTTCGCTTCAAGGTTTCAACAATCTCGCGACCTACTCCGTTTCTTGTGTACTCCTTTGCAACTGCTAATGCTTTTATTTCGGCTAGATTTTCCCAAGATACATGCAGAGCTCCGCAACCTATTATACTTCCTTCTTTTTCGACAACCACGTACTCTTGAATATTTTCGTATATAGAGCTTAATGACCTGTGTAGCATCTCTTTTTTATCTGCATAATATTCTATTAATTTGTGGATATCTTTAACATCCTGAACTTTTGCTGTACGTATCATAATAAACCTCCATTTTTGAGTTTTTGTGTGTAATAGTAACGACTGCATTTTATGCAAATCTAATTGGTAAATCGCAGTGGGTAGAGTACTAAATTAAGCCATTTTTCTCAAAAGCACATTATTTACTACGTTTCGGTTTAATAAAGGTTGAATATAGATAGGTAGTTTTAATTGCAGTTTGCTAAGTGTTATTAAAATTTTACATATCCGGTAATATGTTTTTGAAACAAATTAACGATAGAATAGTTCACGCAGCTTTTTAGTTGCAATTTTTTATTATACGTTTTTGGATATGGTAGTGGTGTGTTGGGTGTGCGTTGGATATCAGCTAGTGGGTGGTATGAGTGGTGTATTAGGTGTGGGTTGACAAGTTTGTTTAAATTTGTCATGGTGTCTGGCTGTTATTGTCGTCTTTAGTGGGGATTCTGTTATTGTGTAGTG
>JAITSO010000017.1 GCA_031287735.1 Elusimicrobiota bacterium
TCAGACCAACAACGAAAACACTTAATTAAACAAGACCCTAACTCTATAAAAATTCTACACCCTATCCTCCGAGGACGAGACATTAAAAGATACTCCTTCTCATACGCTAACCTTTGGCTTTTGTATATTCCCTGGCACTTTCCGCTGCATAAAGATTCTACAATCCAAGGCGCTTCAAAAACTGCTGAACAAGCATTTCAGAAGCAATATCCAGCAGTTTATAATCATTTATTGAAATACAAAAAAGAGCTTTCTAATAGAAATCAAGCTGAAACAGGGATACGTTATGAATGGTATGCATTGCAACGCTGGGGAGCAAATTACTGCCAAGACCTCCTCAAACCAAAACTCGCCTGGACAAGTATAGGCGAAACTTATTATTCATTCATTCCAAAAGACATATTTTTGTTGGATACAACCTATTTTCTTGCAACTACAGAAAATATATTTTATTTACTATCCATTTTAAATTCAAAATTAATCACTTTTTGGATAAACAGTGAAGATACACAAATCGGTCACAAAAATGCATATAGACATTACAAGTGTAATATAGAAAAATTACATGTCCCAAAGCCAACGCCTGCAACAGAAAAGAAAATACTAAAGCTTCTTGAGGCAAAAAACTACTCCGCAATAGACGAGTTAGTCTACTCTCTCTACAACCTCTCCAAAGAAGAAATCTCCTTCATCAACTCCAGCTCTTAATATAATTTTATAAGTAAACGTTAAATTAATAGGTTTTAAAACCCCCGGCCGCTATCGCGCCCACCCCCTTTAATAAAGTGGGAATAACAACCCGCCAACCCTTTAACAAAGTGGGAATAACAACCCACAACCCGCCAACACTTTAACAAAGGGTGAATAACAACACTATCCAACCCTTCAATAAAAGTGGGAATTAAAACACTCAACACCATCGCGAGACCATTTAACAAAGTGGGAATTAAAAAATTAGGAGCATTTTTATTTATGAAAAAATTACATTACAACCCAAACTTAAGAAATTTACCAAGCAAATTGAGAAAATCAGGCATTTTACATGAAGTTTTGCTGTGGCAACAACTTAAAGGAAAACAAATTAACGGGCATGTTTGGACAAGGCAAAGAATAATTGGCAGTTATATAGTTGATTTTTATAATGCACTAAATAAAATTGCTATAGAAGTGGACGGTTATTCACATAATGACGACAAAAAACATGAAAATGACTGCAAAAGAGATGAGTATTTTAAGTCGCTAAAAATAAAAGTTTTGAGAATACAAGCAAAGGATGTTTTACAAAATATAGAAGGTGTTGTTGAATTTTTAAAGGCAAATACTTGAGATTTTATAAACAAAAATAATAATAAAAGCTTTTTGATGTTTCCTATTTTTTAGATTGCCATAGAAAATTTTTAACCTTAATTTTTAAGTATTTTGCAAAATGTCTAAAGATAGGTTTGATTCTAAAAAATTGTCTTTAAAAATCGGGGATAGTGTTAATACGGCTATTTGTGATTTCAGCTGGTCATCAATAATAACGTCTATCTTAACCGCGTCTTTTGCAGTGATTACTAAAAATGATCCATCTCCTATTTCATTAAAAATTTTTTCTATGTCTTTTTTTGTGTAGCTTTTGTGATCTTTTAAATTAAAACTTTTTTGTGTTTTAACACCTGTTTTTTTAAGAGAATTTTTAAAACCTTGCGAGAATCCTATTGCACATAAAGAGTAAACTTTTGTGTTTTTGAATTTTTTGATGTCAAAATCATCTTTTAAATTTAGTGTTTTAAATTTGTAATTACCATAATAAACACTTGTCGGAAAAACACCACTGTAAGCCAAAATTTTGCTTTCAAGCAAAGGTAAATCTTTTGCAAAATCAGAGTTAGTAATAACTATGGTGCTTGCTCTTTTTAAAGCTTTTTTAGGATATTCTCTTAAAATTCCTGCAGGAAGCAACATATCGTTTCCAAAAGGATTGGCGCCGTTAATACAAACAATATCAACATTTCGTTTTATTTTCCAATGTTGAAACCCATCATCTAGAATATATACATCAGGGGTTGTTTCTTTCTCAAAAAATAAAGCGTTTTTGTAACGTTTTGCACCCACTATAACATCCGCTTGTGGAACACTTTTAGCAATAAGCATAGCTTCGTCACCGCTTTGAAAAACAGCAATATTTTGACCACCATTCTTTAAAAGAACTGGTTTTTTAAATTTTCTCCCATACCCACGTGTTAAAATAACAGGTTTTTTACCTTGTGAAACAAAAAATTTTGCAATTTCAATTACGATTGGTGTTTTTCCGGTTCCGCCCCAAGTAATATTTCCAACACTGATTACTGGTTTGGTGAGTTTTTTAGAACGTGTAAAAATTTTATCTAAAAGTTGAATTTTCGAGTAAATTAAAGAAAGCACAAACAACAAAAATTTCATAATTTTATCCTATGAAATTTTACTAAGGTAATCGTCTATTTTATCGTAATTTATCTGCCACCTATTTGTACCTTTTGGTTTTGATATAAAACCGTCTCTATCTAAAAGACTTAATAAATTTGCTGCTTTGGCAGAACTACCAAAATTAGCTTTGAGCAAATCTTGGGAAATGCCACATCGTTCTTTCATAAGTTTGAGCGCCATAATAAAATCTGCTTCAATTTTCTTATCTTTTTGAGCTTTTGCGGTCTTTTCATCATGCATAATTCGGCTTCCTTGAGCAGTAAATCCAGCTGATGCCTCAACTGCTATTTCTGGCGGTTCATAAATTCTTGGAAAATCTTGATCGTTTATAAAATCTATAATTTTTTCAGCTTCTTTAAGCGAAACAAATGCCCCTTGCAAACGCACAGGTCGAGCTTCGCCCGGCGGTAAAAATAGCATATCACCTTTTCCAAGCAAGTTTTCAGCTCCTTGCGTATCTAAAATGACTCTTGAATCTATTTTTGAAGTGGTTTGGAAAGAAAGCCTTGCTGGAAAATTTGCTTTTATAATTCCGGTTATTACGTTTACGGAAGGTCTTTGCGTTGCAAGAATTAAATGTATACCCACAGCTCTCGCCATTTGTGCTAAGCGTTGAATAGAATCTTCAATTTCTTTTTTTGCCACAAGCATCAAATCAGCAAGTTCATCAATAATTACGACAACATAAAACTCTTTTTCGCCGCCGGTTTCTTCCATTTTTGCATTATACTGCTCTATATTTCTAACTGAATTGTCTGCAAATTTAGAGTATCTTTTAAGCATCACATCAACAAGCTTTTTCAAAGCTAAAGCGGATTCTTCAGGTTTAATTATGATGTCTGCATCAGCGGCAGCACAACAGGGGTTATACAGGTGAGGAATATCTTTGTAGAGAGGCATTTCAACGCGTTTAGGGTCTATAAGCATAAATTTTACTTCGTCTGGTCTAGCTTTGTATAAAATAGAAAGTATAATGGTATGAATTCCCACACTTTTTCCAGAACCTGTAGCTCCTGCTATCAAAAGATGTGGCATTGAAGCTAAATTTGTAATATAACCTGCACCGTCTGTGGTTTTGCCAAGCGCTAGAGTCAAAAGTGATTTTGCCGATGAAAAACCTTCGGTCTCTAAAATTCCTCTAAGACCAACTACTGCTCCTTTCGGGTTTGGCACTTCAATTCCTACTGCAGATTTTTCAGGTATTGGCACTACTCTTATTGAAGCGGTACGCATTGCAAGCGAAAGGTTATTTATTATGTTTGAGATTGCTTCAACTCTTATACCAGGTGCTAAAAGCAAATCATACCTTGTCAAAACGGGACCTGGTATTATGTCTTTTACTTCAGCAGAAATTTCAAAATCTTGCAGCGTTTTTTTTAAAAGTTGTGCTCTTTGAAAAAGTTCTTCTTTACTCGCTTTTAAGACTGCCGCCTTGTCTACTTCTAACAAATTAGTGTTCGGTAATTTGTAAGGGAATGTTGCACTGTCAATTTTTTTAGTCTTGCTTTCATTAGCTATTGCAGCTGGTCGTTTTGTGGATGGGTCAGGTACTTCTTCTTTACTTATGATGTTTGGGGTAGTGTTTTGATTAACAGTGTTTTCTTTATTGGTTGGTTCGTATATTTTGTCATTTTTCTTTATTTTAGAGTTTGGAATTTGACTTGCTTGAAAATCAACATTTTCTTCTTTATTAGGTAGAAATAATTTAAATATAGAAGAAAATGAAATTCTCAAAAACCTTGTTGCAAAAAAAATAAAAATTGAAATACTTGCTACAAAAGCTCCCCAATTCCCAAAAAGTCTTTCAAAAAACAGATAAATTTTATCACCAAACCAACCACCATCCGGAACTTTTAAAACAAAATCCATGCTTTTTAAAAAAGTAAATGCAGCCGACGCAAAAATCACACAACCAGTTGCATAGACAAAATTTAATCTGCTATAACTTTCACGGCTTTCTTTGATATAAATTAAAAAATAGCGCAAAAACAAAAATGGCAAAACGTAAGTACCGCCACCAAACATCACAAACATCAAATTCGCAAATGCTTCGCCAATCATTCCTGAAGCAGGAACAACCAGTGCATAACTGCTTAACAATGTAAGCAAAGCAAACAAAAAAGCTGCTGTTTCTCTGTGTCGTTTTTCATTTTTTTGTTTTCTTTTTCTATGTTTTTTAGCCATAAGTAACCCAAATCTATAAAAAATTTAAACCTTGAAACCCTACCTGCAAATCAAAAAGTTCGCTCAATAGTCTGTACTCTACTTCCAGGTTTTGTGAGAGGCTTACCCGCTTTGCACATAGGACATTTTTCTTTTGAGTAAACGTTAACAGTCAATGCTAAAAGATAAAAAAACTTAATGTCAACGTGTCGTTGTTTGATCATTTCCAGTATTAAAGCAGAGTTAGCTTCATATTCTCTATTTACAAGACAAGCAACGCCTGTAATTTTTGCATGATAAGGTCGTAAACAATCTACGACTTCTCTTGTTGAAATTCCTGTAGTTATAACATCTTCAACGATAAGAATTTTTGCGTTATCATAGACCTCAAAGCCTCTTCTTAGGATAACTTTTCCATCAATTCTTTCAGTAAAAATAGCTCTAGCATTTAAATGTCTAGCCAATTCATAACCTACAATTATACCACCTATTGCTGGCGAAACTATAGTATCTACTTCTATATTAGCTGCTCTAATTTTTTCTGCAAGTTCATAACACAATTTTTCTGCTGTTTTAGGGTCTTGTAAAAGTAAAGCTGACTGAAAATATGTGGCTGAATGCAACCCACTTGAAAGCAAAAAATGACCACTTAAAAGTGCTTTGTTTTTTCGAAATAATTTTAAAACTTCTTCTTGCTCCATGACAATTCTCCTGTTTTGTAAAATATGCACTGCAAAACCGATTATTAGCTATTTTTTTGTTGCAATAATCTTTCGCACAAGACCATTTATCAACATTGTTGCCAAAGTTTTTTCCAATATTATAAGGCGGATCTGCAAAAATTAGATATACACACTTATCTTGAAAAGATTTTAATATGCTAATGGAATCACCAAGCATAATGCAAGTATTAGCATTAGCGTTTTTAAGGTGTATTTTATAGATTTTTTTGTTTCATATGGCATTTCTTAAATTCTTGCTATTTTCTCGCAAATCACTATGTATTCGGAAAGCATAGTATTGACTGTTTTGCCTTTTTCATTTGTTGGAGAGTTTCTTTTTGGCATAGATTTATTGCTTAATGCTCTTTCGTATATGATTAAATGCTTAAATCCGTTTTCTTCAAATTTTTCTGCTATAATAAGAACACTCCCTAACTGTTTCTGAAAACGGCAACAGAAAAAAGCTTTTAATATCGCTATCTTTAATATTATCTATAAAATATTTTATCATAGTAAGGTTATCGGCAACTTCTTTTGAAAACCAAAAATCAATATTGGTTATTTGCGGTCGTGGTAGTGTTTCAACATTACATTCATTTTTTATGAAATCATATAAGTTATCTCTAAATACCTTACGCGTTTCTAAAAGTTTATCAGTAGAAATTTTTGTAAATTTAACTCTTGAAAGCAAAACAGCAAGAGGATTTATATCGCAACCATACATTTCTTTTATACCGCATTCCAAACCGCTTGCAAACGACGAACCTGAACCGCAATACGGGTCAAGCAATCTACCATCAGATATATTTAATTCTTTTAATACATCTATACCAATTTGAGGCAACATAGTAGCAGGATATTTATGTAAATTAGGATAAGAAGAACTATACGATTGCCCTATATAATCGTATTTTGTATTTCTAATTACTTTATACAATTTATATATCCTTTATGTTATTAAATAATAACGGAAGTTTATCTTCATAAATTCTAAAACCTGTTCCGTGGTTTCGTGCCATTGTTCCTATCGTGTCGGAACGTTGCGTACGAACAAATCCCATATCGCTGTGCATGCGTCTATTTCTTTTTAAATACGGTGCAGCGGGACTTTTCCAACTTCCCCAAGTACAGTATTTGCAATTATAATTGTTCTTTTCCCATATTAATTCGCCTTTCCAAATAAGACCTTCGTCAATAAAAAACTTACTCACAAAGTGGTGGGTAGGGATATAATCTGAAAACATAGGTTGTACATTCACAATAATTCTACCGCCATCTTTTAGCACACGGATGCACTCTCTGAAAATATTAAAGAGAATGTCAAAATAATCTTGCCATTGATTCACGTCATTTGTGTTATTGTAGTTTATTCCAAAGTTATACGGCGGGGAAGTTAAAACTAAATCAACGCAATTATCAGGGAGTTTTTTAAGAAAATCAAGCGAGTTTGCACAGTGTATTTTATTAATAATATTTTTAGGCAAGTCGTTTGTTTCTGGTGGAAAATCTTTTTTGTAATATTCATACGCTAGTCGTCTTTTTTTATTTTCTGCTTTGTTGCTTACTTTTTTATCTTTGTTAAAACTTGCATAAACAATTTTACCATTAGCAGTGGAAAACGAACGTATTTTATGAAGTTTATCCAAAAGAGCTTTTACGATGTGATTGTTAGAATTATTTTCTAAATAATTTACATCAACTTCGTCAAAGTTGAAAATAAGCGTTTCGTTGCCAGAAATGCAATTTATACCAGATTTTTTTATTATGGAAAATGCTTGCGGTATTTCGTCAATTGAAAAAGAGTTATCAATTTTAATTGTTTTAAATGCAGTTAATGTAGCAGCGTTTACTGTTTTGCTGCTATTTTGTTCTGCTGTTCTATTCATACTGTTTTCCAGTTGGTCTTTGATAATATTATACACTTCGGCTGTCATTTTGAGACGCGGATATGGTTTTCTTCTGGCTTTTAAATATGTCTGAATTAGACAACCATTAGGTTTTATTCCGGCCTCATGGTCGGAAAAGTTAAAACTTCTCTAATAGATTCTGTTTCTGTTAAAATCATTACAAGTCTATCCATTCCTATTCCAAGTCCGCCGGTTGGAGGAAGACCTTGTTCAAGCGCAAAAATAAAATCTTCATCATAAGGCATAGCTTCGTCATCTTTCTTTTTTGTTTCCATTTGCTCGGCAAATCTTTTTCTCTGAAGTTCAGGGTCATTTAATTCAGAATACGCATTAGCTATTTCCATACCGTTTACATAGAGTTCAAATCTTTCCGCTATTTCAGGATTATCAAATTTTACTTTTGAAAGAGGCGAATAAACTGCCGGATAATCTATTACGAAAGTGGGATTTTTTAAATTAGGAATCACTTTTTCATCAAAAACTTGGTCTAAAATTTTCTTTTCAGTAGAATCTTTAGGCAGTTCAAGATTTAAGTGTTTTACTTGCTCAAACATTTTCCCGCTTTCAACATATGGAAATAAATTAAGACCTGTAAATTCTTCTATTAAATCAAACAGTTTAACTCTGCGAAATTCTAAGTTTACTTGTGAATTAATTTTTGCTGCGGCGGTTTTTATTAAAACCTCAGTAATGTCCATCATATCATTGTAATCTGCATAAGCTTGATAAAGTTCTAACATCATAAATTCAGGATTGTGATTTTTATCAATACCTTCATTTCTAAAACTTCTACCTATTTCAAAAACTCTATCCATTCCGCCAACGACAAGCCTTTTTAAGTAAAGTTCTGGCGATATTCTTAAAAACAAATCTATATCTAACGCGTTATGATGCGTTTTAAATGGTTTTGCATTTGCACCACCTGCAAGTGTTTGCAAAATTGGAGTTTCCACTTCTATAAAATTTAATTCTTCAAGTTTATGCCTTATGCTTGAAATTATCAAACTCCTTTTGACAAAAATATCTTTTACGTCAGGATTTGCAATCAAATCTAAATACCTTTGTCTATATCTGGTTTCAGTGTCTTTGAGCCCATGCCACTTTTCGGGAAGCGGTCTAAATGCTTTTGTAAGCATTGTCCATTTTACTGCCATTATTGAAAGTTCATTAGTTTTCGTCCTAAAAGGAATCCCTTCAACGCAAATAAAATCAGACAAATCTACAGTTTCTCTAAAAGCTTTGTATTCTTCTGCTCCGCCGAGTTTATCTGATCGAACATAAATCTGAATTTTTGAATTTCCATCTCTAATATCTAAAAAAGCAGCTTTGCCCATATTTCTACAAGTCATCACCCTTCCTGCAGCTTTTACAACCTTATCTTGAGCAATTTCTTCTTTTTGAAGATAAGAAAAATCTTTTTGAATTTCTGTGATATTTTGAACAAGTTGGATTTTAGCAGGGTAAGGATTTACTCCTGATTTTGCAAGATTTTTCGCTTTTTCTTTTCTTTGGATAATTATTTGTTCAATAGGTGTAGAATTTTGCTCTTGTTGCTCTTTATTTTCCATTTTATTTCCTTTTAAAACGTAAAAGCTTGCAACAAAAAATTGTTGCAATTGCAGTGATAAAAAAACTTTACAGCTATTTTTTATCTATTTTAGAATTGCCTTTTATCAATATGTAGATAAAGAAAATGGCAAAAAAAGCGATAAAAACATAAGCCGGCCAATCTGATAGTAAATCAATGTACATTTTTTCCTCCTTTTAATATGAGTTTGAAGTTTTTTTATAAACTGGCGACATAGAACGTAAACTTTCAACAATGTCAGGCAAAACTTTAAGAACATAATCAACGTCTTCTTGAGTGTTGTAAAACCCAAAAGAAAACCTAACTGACCCTTGCGCACTTACAGCATCAAGACCTATGGCTGACAAAACATGAGACGGTTCTGCTGAACCTGTTGCACAAGCAGAACCGGCAGAAGCCGCTATTCCTTTCATATCAAGTCTTAAAAGAAGCGACTCGCCTTCAATAAATTTAAAACTCACGTTTAATATACAAGAAATAGAATTATGCCCGCTTCCATTTATTATTGTATCTGGAATTGAGTTTAAAATTCCATCTTTTAATTTTTCTCTTAAAATAAGATTTTTTTTATGAGTTACTGCTATACGACTATTTGAAAGTTCAAGTGCTTTTGAAAAGCCAATAATTGAAGCTATGTTTTCAGTTCCGGGTCTTAACCCATTTTCATGATGACCGCCAAACATTACTGGAAAAATAAAAGTTCCCTTTCGCACATACAAAGCTCCCACACCTTTTGGTCCATTAAATTTATGTGCTGCAAGCGAAAGCAAGTCTACGCCAAGTTCTTTGACATCTAATTTAATTTTTCCGGCACTTTGAACAGCATCTGAATGAAAGTAAATAGGATTTTTTTTGTTTTTATTTACATTTTTTAAAATTTTTGAAATCTCTACGATAGGTTGAATTGTTCCAATTTCATTGTTTGCATGCATTATTGAAACAAGAAGTGTGTCTTCTTTTAGTGAATTTTTTAAATGTTCTACAGAAACTACTCCACCTTTATCAACGTCCAAATAAGTTACCTCAAAGCCTCTTTTTTGAAGTTCTTGACAGGAATACAAAACAGCATGATGTTCTATCTTACTAGTGATTATATGACCTTTTTTTTGGGCTTTTGCTAAAGTTCCAAAAATTGCGATATTGTCGGCTTCACTTCCGCAACCGGTAAAAAAAATCTCTTCCGGACTTGCATTTAAAAGTTTTGCAGTATCGATTCTTGCTTCGTCAAGTGCTGCTTTTGCTTGTCTACCAAAAAAATGAAAACTTGAAGCGTTTCCATAATTTTGCGAAAAAAATGGAAGCATAGCTTCAAGTACTTCAGGAGCAGTTTGAGTTGTAGCCGCATTGTCTAAATAAACCTTCTTGTTTTCCATTATATTATCCTTTTTTATTTATTTTTTATTTATTTTTTATTTATTTTTTTTAAGTTTTGTCTGTTTATGCTTGCAATTCTTTTATTTGATACATGCTTTCTAAAATCAGATGAAAAAATATGCGTTCCGTCACCGTTTGAGACAAAATACAAACTATCGGTTTGTGCAGGATATAGAGCTGCTTTTATTGATTCAATACCAGGACTACATATTGGTGCCGGTGGAAGACCGTGGTGAATATAAGTATTAAAAGGTGAGGCAAATTTTGTATCCTCAATACTAAGTTTTGGTTTTACAATTCCCATAGCGTACAGAACTGTCGCACAAGATTGCAAAGGAATTTCTTTATCTATTCTATTTTTAAAAACAGCTGCAATTATAGCTCTTTCTTCAGGTTTGACAGCTTCTTTCTCAACTATTGATGCAAGAATTATAATGTTTTTTAAATCTTCACCTGTTTCTTTTAGTCTATCGTTTAATTGTGCGTAAAACTTTTTCTTAAATTCATTATTCATCATTTCAATTAAGGATTGTTCATCTATTGACAAATCTACAAAATAAGTTTCAGGCATTAAATAACCTTCTAAATTGTTTAGATTGGCAATTTCAATAAATTTATTTGTATCTATTGGCAATGCTTTTGCAATAATTTCTGCCGTTTGTTTTATATTATTACCTTCAGGAATTGTGATACGGACAAGGTTTGTCGAGCCACTTTTCAAACGTTTAAGGATTTTAAGCATTCCGTCTTTTTTGCTAAAACTGTAAACGCCAGCTTTTAATTTATCTTGAGATTTTGTTATTTGCGTTAAAAATAAAAACGCAAATTCTGATGCTATTAGTTGTTTACTTTTCATTTTCTTCGCAATTTTCCTAACGCCTTCACCTTTTTGAATATTTACGATAATTTTTTCATCATTGTCTACAGCCGCATGCAAATGAATATGGGTTAAAAAAAATGCAAATATTAAAATGATAAGAATTTTTATTTTTTTAACCATAGTTCTTTTAATTCCTCATTTATTTCAGCTATAGCAAGACAATCGTCGTTAAGTTTTTTTATGCAGTCTTTTTTAAAATTTCTGTCTTTATTCGTTCTTGATAAAAATTTTTCAACATTTTCTGTTTTTGCACCTGAAGTAGCAATTCTGCGTTTTATCCCTTTATCATTTGTAACCACTGTTATTTCGTAAGGATTTTGTGCTAAATCTACAATTTCTACAATTATATCATCTGCAGACATCATTCCACCGCTAAAAAGAACTTCAACACTTCCAACAAAAGACCTATCATAACCGCTAAACCCAATGCCATTCGTTTTATTGTCAAAAACAATGGACACGAAATTTTTAGAATTTCCGCAAATATTTTTTGAATTTACAAATCCAATCAAATTATTCCTTCTTGCTTCCAAGCTGTTTGCCGAGAATAAATCACTTGAATTTATAACATTGTACCCATCAATTATATAATTCATAACCTTTTATTAAATCAGTAATAAACATTTTGTGTAAATCAATATTCATAGTTTTTCTCCTTTTTACCTATAAAAAGTACTCTTTTGTAGATGAAATTGCAAATTTCTCTTCGAGATTGTAATTCTAGTCGCAGCTTTGTTGTTAATCCCAATTTTTCACAAACTGAAATGTCTTTATTTTTTCTTAATTATACTTTCCGGTAAGCAGGGACAGGATTAGCTTTTAATTCCACCTTTCCGTAAGCAGGGCACAGAGTTAGTCTTTAATTCCACCTTTTTTAAAGGGGGTGTCGGATTGAAAATCCGTCGGGGGTTTTAAAAAATAAGAATTTTAGGATTAGGGTAAAATCGTAACGTAAACTGCTTAATCGTTACGTTTTAAAACCCCCGCGCTTTACAAGCGCACCCCCTTTAAAAAAGTGGGAATTAAAGTCCAAGTCTTGCACTTTAGAAAAGGGGAAATTGCAACCTCCTTTTTGAGGGGAAATTGCAACTTCCTCTTTGAAGGAGAATCGCAGCTTCTTTTTTGAAGGGGAATCGCGGCTTCCTTTTTGCAGAGGTGAATTAAAGTTTTTTATAGTACCGCACGCGTTTTTTTAGAAAGTAACACACGTTAATACTCTTTGCAGGGTGATGACTTTTTTTGTCTTTAATTCCACTTTCCGTAAGCAGGGCACAGAGTTAGTCTTTAATTCCACCTTTTTTAAAGGGGGTGGCGGATTGAAAATCCGTCGGGGGTTTTAAAAAATAAGAATTTTAGGATTAGGTAAAATCGTAACGTAAACTGCTTAACTGTAAAGTTCATTCTGACAGTAACTCGAAACTACAGAACCTATAATTAAGCCAAATTTTCTTGTTTGCTTGTGTCCACTAAAAACAGTTCTTGCCCATATTCTACAAATTCACCGTTTGAAACCATAATTTTTATTATTTTGCCTTCAACGTCTGAAAAAACATCTTTTATAATTTTCATAGCTTCAATTTGCCCAACTTTTCGTCCTGCGATAATTTTATCACCTTCGCGAACAAATGGAGAACTTGCATTACCTGGTGCTGTTATAAATGTACCTACCATAAGCGATTTTATAGGAATTATTGGAGAGGAAACTGGTTTTTCTTTTTGTTGAATTTTTTGAATGTCAGTCCGCGTTAAACTTGGTGCAACTTCACTTTTTTTAAAATAAAAAGATGATTCACCGCTTTTGTAAGTCATCTCTTCTATGTCTGTATCTTTTATTGATTCTAAAAAATCTCTTATTTCTATAGGGGTCATTTCACCCTCCTAAAAAAGTAAAAACAAATTATTTTTTTGCTTTTGCAATAGCTTCCTCTATAGAACCAACCATATAAAAAGACTGTTCGGGAATAGAATCGTATTTACCCTCGATGATTTCTCTAAATCCTTTTATAGTTTCTTCCTTTTTAACATACCGGCCTTCTAATCCGGTAAATGTTTCTGCCACAAACATCGGCTGAGTTAAAAACCTTTGAACTTTTCTTGCTCTTGAAACAGTGAGTTTATCTTCATCAGAAAGTTCATCAATTCCAAGTATCGCTATAATATCTTGCAAATCTTTATATTTTTGCAAAATCTTTTTAACCGACATCGCAACATTATAATGATCTTCGCCAACAGTATTTGGGTCTAAAAGACGTGAAGATGACGTTAAAGGGTTTACAGCTGGGTACAATCCTTGCTCCATAATTGCTCTATCAAGTGTAATTGTGGCGTCTAAATGAGCAAAAATTGCTACAGGCGCAGGGTCGGTGTAATCATCGGCAGGAACATAAACGGCTTCAACGGAAGTAACAGACCCATTGTTTGTAGAAGTAATTCTTTCTTGCAAATCACCCATATCTTTTGCCAAATTTGGCTGATAACCTACAGCCGAAGGCATTCTGCCAAGTAAAACTGAAACCTCACTGCCGGCTTGTGCAAATCTAAAAATATTATCTATAAAAAGTAAAACATCTTCACCTTTTTCATCACGAAAGTATTCAGCCATTGTGAGTGCTGAAAGTGCAACCCTCATCCTATTTCCGGGTGGTTCGTTCATCTGACCAAAAACTAAAACTGTTTTGTCCATAACTTTTGATTCTTCCATTTCCATCCACAGATCAGTTCCCTCTCTTGTTCTTTCACCAACACCTGCAAACACAGAATGTCCCTTGTGAACTGCTGCTATATTTCTAATAAGCTCTTTAACAATAACAGTTTTTCCAACACCTGCACCACCAAAAATCCCAGTCTTGCCACCTTTTGTGAAAGGTGAAACCAAATCTATAACTTTAATTCCTGTTTCTAACATTTCTGGAGTTGTTTTTTGATCTACAAACGCAGGAGCAGCTCGGTGAATCGGTTTTCTCTCTACGCTTGCATCAATTTCACCAAGTGCATCTACTGGTTCACCTAATACGTTAAAAATTCTACCCAATGTCTTTTCTCCAACTGGCACGCTGATTGGTGCAAAGGTTCTTTCCACCTTCATGCCTCTTTTCATTCCGTCTGTAGAACCCATAGCGACTGTCCTAACCTCACCATTTTCCATTTCAAACATCGTCTCAAGAATTAAATTTTTGCCATCTGGCATTTTCATTTTGAGAGCTTCGTAAATTTCCGGCAACTTGCCTTCAAATCTAAAATCTACAACTGCTCCTTGAACTCTAATTACTGACCCTTGCGAAGAACAAGTTTTGCTTTCATTTTCCATTCTGTTTTCCTTTATTTTGGAATTTGCGTTTAATACTATTTACATACTAAAACCATGCAACACTATTTCTAAAGAACTTATTCATCAGTATAAAAATATTTGCTACTAACTCAAAGCTTAGTAAATACTATTTCACCAAATTGATTTCGTACTCTTGAATTAGCACGTTTGCCAATAATTTTACAGCGATATTTTCAATAGATGCTTTTGACATTTTACCGTAAAAGCAATATCTATGACCTGTTTTTACTTGTATTTTTTTGCAAATATTCAAGTCTCGCACGGCTTTTACTACACTTTCAGCAGTTGCGTCTGTCACTCCTTCTTTATACCAAATGTCTAAGACTGGTATATTGTAACTTGATCTATTTAACTTATAGGTTTCGGTTATTTTGTCACTCAATAATTCTGATGCTATTGTTTCTGCTTCTTGAAATTTTATATCACCGTCAATTGCATAGAGTGAGCAATAATCTATTTTCTGAATGTTTTTTATTCCAAAATCTAAAACATCAGAAAGAGTTTTTATACCTTTTACATTTTTAAATTCTTTTTTTGATGTTATTTCTATCTCGTACATGAAAGTTTTGAACCTTTATAAGCATTTTGGATATGCAAACAACGATATGTTATTCTGATTTAGCGGTTATCACTAGACAATTGCTTTCCGCTTGCAAATCATATTCTATAGATATATTTTTTGCAGTATATTCTTGCAATTCGGCGTTTCCCCAACCGCTGTCTCCTCTGCCTTCGCTTATATTCCAATTATCTAAATTGTCAAAATCGTCAGTTTTCTTTGCATTTCCACCACCAGAAACTTTTACCCAATCAACATACATTTTGGCAGTGTAATTGTTGTCTTTGTTTAGAGCGGTTATCTTTTCATATATACCATAACCACCATTCAAAATATTACGGAGAAGCGATGACCACTCAGCATATATTTGTGGTTCCGTAGGAATTCCTGTATATTTACCACCAACCGCCAAATTGAAAACTATAAAAAATTCTTTATTTAATGAAGTGAAAACGTTATTGTTTTTATCTGCATCGTCACACGGATGTAAAGTTTTTATCAAAACATCATCAATGTAAAACTCATAAGTAATTTTATTCAACCAACCACAATTATTAACTGCCTTGTGTCCCCAATATTTAACCTTAAATGTGTGGTACTCGCCATCTTGCAAATCTATTTTATCGTAATAACCAGGACCATCAGGATCTCCATGAACTGGAATATTAGACTCGCTATCATCATTATTTAGCACATGAAGTGCAACTGTCATGTATCTCTTAGAATATTCTTGACCACCAATTATTCCTTCTGCATTTCCCATTTCCATAATGTCAATTTCACCACAAGAAGGCCAATTGCTTCCATCAAAATCAGTACCTAGCATCCAAAAAGCAGGCCACAAACCCTTATAAGTTTTGGGTAGCTTAATACGTGCCTCCACAACCGTGGGGTTGTTAGCATTATTGCTAATTTTTACATTTATTCTGCTTTTGCTATTTATTCTTCCAGAAGTTATTTTTGTTGGAATTTTCATCGGTAAACACGCAACTTTACTCTTTCTTAAGCAAGTAGCAGAAAAAGCTGTTAATAAAAATGACAGACCTAAAACAAAAATTGCAAAAAAAGCAGGTCGCTTACTGGTCTGCACACAAAATGTAAGCAAATTACGACAACTATCTTTGTTTAAAATTTTTATAAGAAAAGAAACAAAAAATTTCAGCATTTTAACCCCTGTTATTTTTCTACTATTTTTAAGACAGACTGCAAATTTTATTCTAATCTAGCAGTTATTACTAAGCAATTGCTTGCAGCTTCTGTATCATACTCTATCGACACATTGTTACGAGTATATTCTTGAAATTCTCTGTTACCCCATCCGTCATTGTTTTTTCCTGTGCCTTCATCTATGTTCCAATTACTCAAGTCATTGCAATTATCTTCCCAATTATTTCCACCGCCAGAAACTTTTACCCAATCAACATACATTTTAGCAGCATAATTGTTGCCATTATTCAAGGCTGTTATTTTATCCAACACGCTATTACTTCCATTCAAAAACAAATCAATAATCGATTTTGAATTAAACGACTCTTCAAGAATGCCGGTGTATGTTCCACCAACTGCTAAGTTAAAAAGGATAAAAAAATCTTTGTTTAATGAGTTAAAAACATTACTGTTTTTGACAATTTCGTCAGACGGGTGCAACGATTTCACCAAAACATTATCAATGTAAAATTCATAAGTAATTCTATTTACCCATCCGTAACTGTCTACTGCTTCATGCTGCCAATATTTAACTTTAAATGTATGGTACTTTCCGTCCTGCAAATCTATTTTGTCATAAAAACCTGGAAAATCGGGATCGTCAACAACTGGAACGCTAGATTCGCCACCATTGTTGTTTAATACGTGAAGTGCGACAGTCATGTATTTTTTAGAATATTCCAAACCACTTTTTATTCCGTCGGCATTTCCCATTTCCATAATGTCAATTTCACCACAAGCCGGCCAGTTATCTCCGTTAAACTCGGCACCTAACATCCAAAAAGCAGGCCACAAACCCTTATAGGTTTTAGGCAATTTTATGCGTGATTCTACAACCGTTGGGTTGTTGACATCATTGCTAATTTTTACATTTACTTTATTTTGGCTGTTTATTCTTCCGGAAGTTATTTTAGTAAAATTCAAATTTCCTCCCTTACTGTTACTCTTCTTTGAGCAACTACTAAAAAAATAACCCACTAAAAATACAAACACAACGGTAAAACAAACAACAAAAACACCAAACTGCTTGCACGCAGTCAATTTACTCAAATTTGCTTTATTTATGATTTTTTGCATTATCAAATCTCTCTATTTTTAAAAATTTTCTTCAATTGCTACTGAAACAGCAACTGTCGCGCCAACCATAGGATTATTTCCCATTCCTATAAGCCCCATCATTTCCACATGTGCAGGAACAGACGATGAACCTGCAAATTGTGCATCTCCATGCATTCTGCCCATAGTATCTGTCATACCATAAGAAGCTGGACCTGCCGCCATATTATCAGGATGTAGCGTTCTGCCTGTTCCGCCACCAGAAGCTACTGAAAAGTATTTTTTGTTATTTTCGCCAGACCATTTCTTATAAGTACCTGCAACGGGATGTTGAAATCTTGTAGGGTTTGTTGAATTTCCAGTGATAGAAACGTCAACTCCTTCTTTAATCATAATGGCAACACCTTCGCTCACATCATCTGCACCATAAACTCTAACTTTTGCTTTATCTCCATCAGAAAATGGAGTTTCTTTTATGATATTTAATGTTGCACAATGATAGTCATATTCAGTTTCTACATGAGTAAAACCGTTAACTCTACTTATTATGTAAGCAGCATCTTTACCCAAACCATTTAAAATTACTTTTAAAGGTTCTTTACGAACTTTATTGGCCGTCCTTGCAATCCCAATTGCTCCTTCAGCTGCAGCAAAACTCTCATGACCAGCTAGAAAGCAAAAACATTTCGTTTGTTCTCTTAATAACATTGCACCTAAATTTCCATGTCCTAAACCTACGGCACGCTGATCGGCAACAGAACCGGGAATACAAAAAGACTGCAACCCTATGCCAATTGCTTCAGCGGCTTCAGCGGCCGTTTTAATTCCTTTTTTTATAGCAATTGCTGCTCCAACAGTATAAGCCCAAACAGCATTTTCAAAAGCTATAGTTTGTATGCCTTTGACAATTTTTTCAACGTCAATGCTTTTATCAACGCAAATTTTCTTTGCATCTTCCAAATTTTTAATTCCGTATTCTTTAAGAACTTTTTCTATTTTGTTTATTCTTCTTTCATAACTTTCGAATGTAACAGACATTATTTTCTCCTTGATTAAAATTATTCTTTTCTTGGATCTATTTTTTTTACAGCTTCATCAAACCTTCCATAAGTTTTGATGTTTTTTTCAAATGCGTCTTTGTGAGTAGTTCCTTTTTTTATTTCGTCCATAACTTTACCCAAATGGACAAATTTATAACCTATAACCTCATCATTTTTATCAAGACCAATTTCAAGCACATAACCTTCAGCCATTTCTAAATAACGAACACCTTTTATTTTTGTACTATACATTGTCCCAACTTGCGAACGTAAACCTTTACCCAAATCTTCCATTCCAGCACCTATCGGCAACCCACCATCCGAAAAAGCAGTTTGAGTTCTACCATATGCTATTTGCAGAAAAAGTTCTCTCATAGCAGTGTTAATCGCATCGCAGACAAGGTCTGAATTGAGAGCTTCAAGAATCGTCTTTCCGCTTAAAACTTCAGCTGCCATAGCCGCCGAATGGGTCATTCCGCTACAACCAATAGTTTCAACCAAAGCTTCTTCTATAATTCCTTTTTTGACATTAAGCGTTAACTTGCAAGCTCCTTGTTGAGGAGCACACCAACCAACTCCATGAGTTAACCCGCTGATATCTGTAATTTCTTTTGCTTTTACCCATTTTCCTTCTTCGGGAATCGGTGCAGGACCATGTTTTGCACCTTTGGCAACACAAGTCATTTGCTTGACTTCATGCGAACACTCGTAAAAACAATTTTCTTTTGCACAACTCATAACTTTTCTCCTTAATTTAAAAATTTAAGCAAAACAAAAACGGAAGGGGAGAGATTCGAACTCTCGGTACGGACTTTCATCC
>JAITSO010000026.1 GCA_031287735.1 Elusimicrobiota bacterium
GTTGTGGAACAAAGTCGGTAGTTTTTTTATGGGTTTTTGTTGGTTTTACTTAGTGTCTCGTTGGTTTTATTGATATTTGGTGAATTTTTAGGTTTTAAACCCCCCGGCCGACGTTGGCGCCCACCCCCTTTAAAAAAGGTGGAATTTACGGCAAACCAGTGCACACCCTTTTAGAAAAGTGGGAATTAAAGCCAATGCAACCGATAGACCGGTCTTTAAAAAAGTGGGAATAACGGCAAACCAGCACACACCCTTTTAGAAAAGTGGGAATTAAAGTCAATACAACTGCTACACCGGTTTTTAAAAAAGTGGGAATTAAAGACAAAGGTCTTGCGGTCAGCTGTCTTTAAAAATTTGTAAAAATCTTTCTTTCAAAAAACAATAGTTAACTTTAATTCCCACTTTTTAAAGATAGTACCTGGCAGTTTGCCGGAAATTCCACCTTTTTTAAAGGGGGTCTGCGTTAGCAGGGGGGTTTTAAAAGACAAAGATTTAGTGTTTAAATAAAAATTTTACTTACACTTAAAAATTTAGGTTTTAAAACCCCCGGCCGCCGTTGGCGCCCACCCCCTTTAAAAAAGGTGGAATTTACGGCAAACCAGCACACACCCTTTTAGAAAAGTGGGAATTAAAGCCAATGCAACCGATAGACCGGTCTTTAAAAAAGTGGGAATAACGGCAAATCTGCACAACTTTTAGAAGAAGTGGAATTAAAGCCAAAACAACTGCTATACCGGTCTTTAAAAAAGTGGGAATTGCAACCTACTCTTAAAAAAGCGGGAATTAAAAACTAGCAACTTAAAAATTTTATGGAGGCAAACTATGAAAGTTCCAGCAGTTTTTTTGGATAGAGACGGAACATTAATTTATGACAAACACTATTTAAAAGTTCCGCAACAAGTAAAGCTTTATGCATATTGTGCCGAAAGCATAAATAAATTAAAAAATGCTGGGTATAAAGTTATAGTAGTTACAAACCAATCCGGCATTGCAAGAGGAATGTTTAGTGAACATGAATTGGGAAAAGTTCATGACTATTTTGTAAAAATGTTAGAAATGCAAGGAGCAAAAGTTGACGATATTTTTTATTGCCCGCACATTGACGAAGACAACTGTAAATGCAGAAAACCTAAAACCGGAATGGTTCTACAAGCCCAAAAAAAACATGGAATAGATATAAAAAAATCTTTTGTAGTAGGTGATCATATTAGGGATTATCAATTGGGTTTTAACATGGGCGGCAAAGGCATCCTCATCCTTACAGGTCATGGGAAAAAACAAGTGCAAAAAATACCAAATGAAAGCATAAAACCTTTCGCAATTTGCAGAACTTTAAAACAAGCTGTAAATCTAATTTTAAAGCATAAGGAAAAATAGGTTATTTTTCTGACGTTCTTTCTTTTATAAATCCTGGAACATAACCTTTAAATGATGGAACTTTCGAATGGATAATTTTTGAAATATTCATATAAACCACAGTATCTTTTATCTTTGTGAAAGAGTTTGGAACAGAGGTTAAACTTGGAGTAACAATATTTATTGCAATTAAAAACCACACACAAACACTAAACGCAGCACCTAAAAGCTTATCCAACAAATTTAAATAAAAAAAATGTATTACACGAATAGTAAAAGCACCAATTAGAATAATAAATAGAGCTGTTATCGCAAACACTACATAAAAGTTCAAACCATCATTATCCGGGTATTTGTGTGCTGCAAGGGTGGCTGCAAAACCTGTTAAAACGGCAAAAAAAGTCCGCGATAAACCGGTAGACCAACCTAACCACAAAACTAAAACTGTACTTATGATTAAAAACGTATCGATTAACAATTTTATATTGTCCTGATAACAATCCCACTTGCAAGCTTGGGATAAAAATACGTAGATTTTTGAGGCATCATGTCGTTATTTAAGCTGATAGATTCTAAAGATTTTATTGGAGTTGCAGGTACTATAATTGCTATTTGACCAGTTTTATCTGCAAGCAAAACAGCCTCTTTTTTGCTTTTTACATACGTAAATTCTGATGCTTCAACACTAGGAATTAAAACATAATGCAACATACTAACTGCTAAATTTCTGTAAGACTTGCATTTATCGTGCATCGCTTTTTTTAAAATAGACTCTTTTTTTATAGTTAAAACCCTGTATTTTCCATCTTTATAAAGCATCATAGGCTGAATTTCTTTTTTTAAAAGCTTTTCAAAGTCTTTAGCAGAGCAAACATCAAAAAACTTATTGATGTTTTCTTCTAGATCGTCCGGCTCAGCAACCACTCTGTGTGTCGGCCAAATAGAAATGCCCGGATCTTCCATAGGACATAAAAAAGCTAAAACATAATTATAATCTTTGCTGGACGAATAATGCTTATCTTTTGCTTTCCGCTCTTTGCTGTAATTCCAAGCTGTTTCGTACCTGTGATGACCGTCAGCTATAAATAATTTCTTGCTTGAAACATATTCGACAATATTTTTTATAATATTTTGATCTGAAATTACCCACAATTTGTGAAATGTCCCTTGCGAATCTATAGCCGTAGAAACTGGAGCTTTCTTTGCAATTTTCTTACAAATATCAACAATAACTTTGCTTTCATCATTGAATAATCCAAAAATCGGGCTAACGTTTGCTTTTATCGCTTTTATAAGTTTTAACCTATCAGCTTTAGGACCTGCCAAAGTTTTTTCATGCGGTTTTATGGAAGTTTTAGCAGAATGTGGGTTTTCAAGCTTTAAAGCTGAAAAAAAACCACGTCTTGTCATCTTAATGCCTCCATCGTCAAAAACTTGCTCATAAAAATACAAAGCTGGCAAACTTTCTTTTGCAAGAACACCTATTTTTTGCCACTCTTGAAAAATAGCAGCAGCGTTTTTATACTTAGTTTTTGTTGGAGTTTCATCTGGCAATTCTATGTTTACCATGTTGAATTTCGAAAGTTTATGCAGCTTTTCTTTTTGTTTTTCATCGATAACATCATAAGGTGGGCATATAAAATTTGTAATGATTTGTTCTTTATATCTAATACCGCTAAAAGCCTTAATTTCTGCCACTTTAGATTCCTTGTAAATAAAAAAAATGAAAGCTGCAACCTCTGAAATTCTACAAAAAGGCATTGTGATTGTCAAAGTACGCAAGTATTAGCTTTTTTAGGCTTTTGTTCCTTTAAAACATTTTTTTATGCAATTTACGCTATTTATACTAAAATGCGATGTTGATATTTTATAATTACACGCGTTGCATTGCTTTTTTAGAAATTTTACAAAAAATACAAGAGTTTGATAGGATAAGCAACAAATGAACGAAACTGTTCTCAAATACAGCATAGTATTTTTGTCTGTTTTTTTGTTTTTGTCTTTATCTGCAAAAATTCTACCTGACGAATATACTCAATTCCACAAAACACTTACCGCTAACTGTTATGAAAAGTTTGTTTTATCGCAAGGTGATATTCTTACTTTAGTTTTTGATAAGACAAAACTTTCAAAAGATGATAAAAACATCATCATAAGTAACCTTAAAAAACTTTTTAATATAAATAAATACCGTCCTAATGATTATTTCGAAATAGTTTATGACAGCAAAAGCAGCAGCTGGACGCATTTCTTCTATTGCCCATCAAACGGTATAAATTACTATTCTTTAAGCAAAAACGATGATGCAGTTCTTGCTAACACAAAAGAACATCAAACAATAACATCAACACTAAAAAAGTACGGCACAATACAAAATTCACTATGGGAATCAATGACAAATGCAGAAATTCCAGCTGATATTATTCTATACTTTGCTGATGTTTTCGCTTGGCAAATAGATTTCCTTACTGATGTAAAAAAAGGTGATGTTTTTAAAGTTATTTATGACATTGAAAAAACAGATTTACATCAACAAAAAATTTCTTCACAAATCCTTGCCGCTCAATATAAAAGTGGTTCAAAAGTCTATTCTTTATTTTATTTTAATGGTAATGACGGAAAAACAGGATATTTTGACAAAGACGGCAAATCTGTAAAAGGTACATTTCTAAAAGCACCTCTGCAATTTAAGCGGATCAGCTCTCGTTTTACCTCAAAAAGACAACATCCCATATTAAAATACGTACGACCTCATTTAGGCATAGATTACGCTGCTCCAACCGGAACTCCTGTCTCTTCAGTTGCAAATGGAATTGTAAAAAGAGCACGTTATACTGGCGGATATGGCAATTTGATAATAGTTGATCATTTAAACGGGTACGAAACTTATTATGGTCATTTGTCTAGGTACGGACCAGGAATAAGAGAGGGAAAACGTATTAGTCAGGGACAAGTTATAGGTTATGTTGGAATGACAGGTCTTGCCACAGGACCACACTTAGATTTTAGAATAACAAAGAACGGAAAATTCTTTAATTTTTTAACCATAAAGCATTTTTCGTCAGTTGCAAATATCCCAAAGCAAGAACTGCAAAGTTTTTTAGAAACAGCAAATAAGTATTTAGAAGAAATGGAAGTTATGTCGTATCCTTAAATACCAAACTTTAAACTAAATTTTATTCTACCGTCACAGATTTTGCTAAATTGCGCGGTTGATCAACATCACATCCTAAAATTGTAGAAATATAATAAGCCAAAAGCTGCAGAGGGATTATTGTTAACATAGGAGAAATAATGTCATCACTTTCAGGAATGCAAATAGTTTTTGAAAATTTCTCTTCAACTTCTTTGCAGCAATCATTTACAATTGCAATTACCGCTCCGCCTCTGGCTTTAGCTTCTTCTATATTTGAAATGATTTTTTCATAAACTCTGCTTTTTACAGCAATTGCAATTATCGGCATATTCTCATCGATTAAAGCTATCGGACCATGCTTCATTTCACCGGCTGCATAACCTTCTGCGTGAAGATACGATATTTCTTTGAGTTTTAATGCTCCTTCTAAAGCAGCAGAATAATTTAAATGTCTTCCAAGGAAAAGAAAAGTTTTTTTATGTGCTAATTCTTTTGCGATTTTTAAAATATATTCTGATTTTTTCAAAATAGCTGATATTTTTAAAGGTATTTCCCACAATTGCACAATATATTTGCAACTCTCGCTTTCGCAAAGCGTTCCTTTTTTTTCAGCAAAATCTAAAGCTAAAATATAAAGTGCACAAAGCTGACCTGTAAAAGCCTTTGTAGATGCAACACCTATTTCGGGTCCGCAATGAGTATAAATAGTGTTTGCTGATTCTCTGCTCATGCTTGAACCTATAGAATTGCAAACTGCAATAGTTTGGCAATTGTTCTCTTTTGCAAGTCGCAACGCTGCTAGCGTATCGGCTGTTTCCCCTGATTGAGAAATCACTAAAACTAGAACGTTTTTATCTAAAATCGGCTCTCTGTATCTAAATTCAGAAGCAATTTCTACTTCTGTAGGAATTTTTGCGAACTTTTCAAACCAAAACTTTGCCGTAAGACCTGCATGGTAAGACGTCCCACAAGCTACAATGTAAATTTTAGATATTTTTTTTAACTCGGCAGCTGATAATTTAATTTCTTCAATATAAACTTTTCCTTCGTTTGGATAAATTCTGCCTCTAAAAGTATCTTCTACTGAACGAGGTTGTTCAAAAATTTCTTTCAACATAAAATGTTTGTATCCGTCTTTTTCAGCTTGCAAAGCATCCCAAAGAATGTGCTTTTTTTCTCTTTGAACTTCTTTACCTAAAATATCTGAAATTGCTATTTTTTCACGATTGACTTGTGCAATATCGCCATTTTCAAGAAAAACCATATCTCGAGTGTAAGGTAAAAGTGCTGGAATATCGGAAGCTATAAAATTTTCACCTGTGCCTATTCCAAGTATTAAAGGAACTTCCTTTCTTGCACAAATTATTTTATCTGGTTCATGTTTGCATAAAACACACAAAGCATAAGAACCACGAACTTTACTTAAAGTTTTTTGAACAGCACAAAATAAATCACCGTCATAATACCTTTCAATAAGATGAGCAAGAACTTCTGTGTCAGTTTCAGATTTAAACAATCTGCCTTCTTTATGAAGATCATTTTTCAATTCAATGTAATTTTCTATTATTCCGTTATGAACAATAACAATGTTATTTTGTGAATCTGTATGCGGATGAGCATTTTCTTCACTGGGTTTTCCGTGAGTTGCCCAACGCGTGTGACCTATCGCTGTATTTGAATGTATGTGGTTTGCCAAAAGGTTTTTTTTAAGATTTGCAAGCTTTCCAACACTTCTTCTTATGCAGATTTCGTTTTCACAAAGAGCGGCAATCCCAGCTGAATCATAACCTCTATATTCAAGTTTTTCCAATCCTTTAAAAACCACATTTACAGCATCTTTGCTACCAATATACCCAACAATACCGCACATAAAGCCTCCTGAATGTTTAAGATTGAAAACAATTGTACATTTTTTGTAAAAGTTTAATAAATTTTTATTTCAACAGAAATTTTAGTGATTTTTGCAAAAATCAAGCTTATTTGACCACAGAAAGTTTGAAAATAAAGATAAAATTGATATTATGCCGGCTTGTTGGAGCTTTAAAAAGAAAAGCATCCAACACATCAAATTTACAGGGAGAAATTAAATATGTCAGGACATAATAAGTGGGCAAGTATTAAGCATAAAAAAGCAGCTACAGATGCAAAAAAAGGAAAAGTTTTTACAAAAATCATAAGGGAAATTGTTGTTGCAACAAAAGAAGGTGGTGCACAGATTGAATCTAATGCTAGGCTTAGAAAAGCTGTTGAAGATGCAAAAGAAGCAAATATGCCACAAGATAATATAAAAAAAGCCATCCAACGAGGAAATGGAGAACTACCCGGTGCAGCTTATGAAGAATTATCTTATGAAGGTTATGGTCCAGCTGGCGTTGCTTTGATAGTAGAAATAACCACAGATAACAAAAATAGAACCGCTTCTGAAATTAGAAAGATTTTTTCTAGCCACAAGGGAAATCTTGGCGAAACAGGCTGCGTAGGTTGGATGTTTGACAGAAAAGGCTATATAACTGTAAACAAAAACGATATTGACGAAGATTCTATTATGACTATCGTATTAGAATTAGGAGCTCAAGATTTTAAAAATGAGATAGACTCTACTATTTACGAAATAATCACAGAAGTTTCTGATTTGGAAAATATCAAAAAACAACTAAAAGAAAAAAACGTAAATTTGGCTTCTGCTGAAATTTCTATGATTCCTCAAACAACAGTGACACTTTCTGGCGACGATGCTAGTTCTATGTTAAAACTTATGGATAAATTAGAAGAACATGATGACGTCAAAAATGTTTATGCCAATTTTGATATTTCGGTTGAAGAAATGGAAAAATTAAACTCTTAAAATGTTAGTTCTTGGAATAGATCCGGGTTTATCTCTTACAGGTTGGGGTATAATCGACGCTAAAAATAAAGATAATTTGCGAACCATTCAATACGGCTGTATAAAGACTTTTCTCCCACTTTCCCTTTCAGAAAGGCTTTTTTATATAAATTCTCAACTCCAGTCTATTGTAAATCAATATAAACCCGATGTTTGTGCTATTGAAGAATTGTTTTTTTTAAAAGCTGCAAAAAGCGTGGCAGCTGTTGGACAAGCCAGAGGTGCAATAGTTTTAACTTTAGCATTGAATAAAATTCCATTATTTGAATATAACCCAAGAATTGTAAAAGTTGCTCTTACAAGTTACGGTTCTGCAGATAAATACCAAATGCAAAACATGGTAAAAATTCTTTTAAAACTTAACGAAGTTCCAAAGCCTGATGACACAGCTGATGCTCTTGCAATTGCTATTTGCCATATAAATACCACAAATTCAGCTTTATATTAAGTTCTTGAACGAAATTTCATATGTTTTTGTATAAACTTAAATAATAAACCAAGTTATCTAAAAACCACAAAATCTGGAAAAATAATGAATATAAAAAGATTTTTCTTATCGTTTTTTTGCTGCTACTTTATATTTTTTTTATTTTTCTCTTTTTTTTGTGTGGGTTTGTATGCTGATCATCGACACGGAGCCGATCAGCACAAAGACGATCAACCCAACGATTGTCAAACCTGCAAATATATATTTCACATTGTGCAAAACTTAAAACAAACTTCACAAAATTTCCCTTTAAACAGCAGCATTTCAATTATTTTATTCATTTTGGCTTTTTTTTCTACCATAATTTTGCATAAAACCTTTAAATTAGAAGCAAAAACGCTTTTTAATTTAAAAACCATGTTTAATATTTGATGTATTTTAGCTGTCTAAATTTTAGTTTTTCAAATAAGCAAAAATCTAATAATTTTCAAGTAAGAGGTAAATATATGAAATTTTTTTTAAAATTAGCCTTATTTGTGTTGAGCTTTTGTTTAATTATTTGCACAAATTCAAACGCTAAAATTTCAAAAAGAGAAAATCTGCCAAAAAAACTAAAAATCGTAACAACAATTTTCCCGCAGTATGATTTTATTCGTGAAATTGCCAAAGACAAAGTAGAACTCTCTATGCTTTTGCATCCGGGTACGCAAGCTCATTCTTTTGAGCCTACTCCTTCTGATATTATAAAAATCAAAAACTGCGATATTTTTGTTTATGTTGGTGGCGAAAATGAAGACTGGGTAAAAGATAAAATTTTAGCGTCTATTGACACGAAAGGAAAAACAGTACTTGCACTTTTAGATTTAGTTAAACTCGTAGAAGAAGAAATAATTGAAGGAATGCAAGAAGAGCAAGAAGATGAAAGCAAAAAAAGCAAAGAAGAAAAAGAATATGATGAACACGTTTGGACTTCGCCTAAAAATGCAAAAATTATCGTAAAAGCTCTAACGCAAGCATTATCTAAAAAAGATAGTGAAAATTCCCAGTATTATAAGCAGAATATGCAAGAATACTTAAAAAATCTAGATGCATTAGATATAGAATTTAAAAACATAGTTAAAAATGCGAAAAGAAAAACTATTATTTTTGGCGATAGATTTCCTTTCAGATACTTTGCAGATGATTATAAATTAAAATATTATGCTGCTTTTGCAGGTTGTTCTACCGAATCAGACGCTAGTGCAGCGACAATTTCTTTTTTGATAAAAAAAGTTTCTTCTGAAAGAATCCCTGTAGTTTTTCACATAGAGCTATCAAATCAAAAAATTGCCGATGCAATTTGCGAACAAACAAGAACCAAAAAACTTCTGATGAATTCTTGCCATAACGTCACAAAAAAAGAGTTTGAAAAAGGTATTTCTTATCTTGATTTAATGAAAACGAATGTAGAAAATTTAAAAGAGGCTTTACAATGAATGGTTTTATAAAATTTCAAAACGTTTCTTTCGAATACAACAGTGTAAAAGTTGTGGAAAATTTAACTTTTGAAATTTGCCGAGGTGATTATTTCTGTATTTTTGGTGAAAACGGTTCTGGGAAAAGCACTGTTATCAAAGGTCTGCTCAAATTAAAGCAGACCTTTGAGGGGCAAATCACTTTTAGCGATGATTTTAAACGCAATGAAATCGGTTATGTTCCTCAAATTGCAGGTCAGCTTCAAAAAGATTTTCCTGCAAGTGTTTTTGAAATTGTCATGTCTGGTTTTTTAAACAAAAGAAAGCTTTTTTATTCTAAAAATGACAAAACTGTCGCAAATGAAAACTTAAAAATTCTAAAAGCACAAAATTTAAAAAATAAGCCTTTTAACGAGCTGTCCAGCGGTCAAAAGCAACGCATCATATTGGCAAGGGCATTGTGTGCGGCCGAAAAAACTTTAGTTCTTGACGAACCTACTACAGGTTTAGACCCATCTGCAACGTCAGATTTATACCAATGCCTTAAATTTTTAAACAAGGAAAAAAAACTTACAATAATAATGATTTCGCACGATATAAACAGAGTATTGCAAGATGCTGATAAAATTTTGCATTTACAAAAAAAACAATTGTTTTTTGGCAGTGCAAAAGACTATTTTAACTCTCAAACTGCAAAAGTGTTTAATTTTTACAATAAAGAGGCAAACTATGGAACTATTTAGCGAGATGTTTTCTTATGCTTTTATAGTTCGTGCTTTAGTTGTCGGAATTTTAGTATCTTTATGTGCTTCGCTTTTAGGCGTAAGCCTTGTTTTGAAAAGATATTCTATGATAGGAGACGGGTTGTCGCATGTGGGTTTTGGAAGTTTGGCGGCAGCTTCGGCGTTTCATATAGCACCTCTTGCAGTATCTGTTCCTGTTACTGTTATCGCTGCTTTTGTTTTGTTGCGAGTAAGCGAAAACAGCAAAATAAAAGGCGATGCTGGCATAGCTTTAATATCTGCAAGTTTTATGGCTATAGGTGTTATTATTATTTCTCTTACATCTGGAATGAATGTTGATGTGTGTAATTATATGTTTGGCAGCATTTTGGCAATGAGCAAAAGCGATGTAGTACTGAGTGTTATTTTGTCATTATCAGTTTTATCACTATTTGTTGTTTTTTATAACAAAATTTTTGCTGTAACTTTTGATGAGAGTTTCGCTTGTGCTACTGGAATTAAAACTTCAGCTTATAACGCCATAGTGGCAATACTTACTGCCATTACCATAACTTTAGGAATGCGTATAATGGGAGCTTTACTTATATCTAGCCTTATAATTTTTCCAACTCTATCGTCTATGCGTATTTTAAAAACTTTCAAAGGCGTTATAATAGGTTCTGCTTCGATTTCTTTAATATGTTTTTTTGCAGGCATATCAATGTCTTATGTTTATTCCACACCGGCAGGAGCAAGCATTGTTATCGTCAACATGATAGTGTTTTTATTGTTTTCAACTATAAATTTCCTTATGTCTAAAAGAAAGTTTATTGCAAAATTGTGTGTTTTTGCTTTGCTCTTTCTATTTACAAGCAATGTTTTTGCTCAACCTCAAAGGCAAAAAAAAATTATAGAGTTGAAAGATAAGTTTTTTATTGCCCAAATAAGCGATATTTATTTGAACACCAAAAGCTATTTAGGTAAAATCATAAAATACCAAGGTATCTTTAAAGAAGAAATTGACGAAAACGGAAAAGCAGATGCTCATTATGTTGTAAGATATGGTCCGGGTTGTTGTGGCAACGACATGACCGTAGGTTTTGAAGTTATTTACAATGGACAGTATCCAAAAAACAACGATTGGGTGGAAATCCAGGGACATTTAAAAGAAAGTGAAAAAGACGGCTTTCCAACACTGTGTCTAAAATTACTATCAATAGAAATTTTAGAAAAACGTGGAAAAGAGCAAGTGACCAACTAAATATTTAGAAAAATCTATAACTATTTGTATTTTTTTTGTTAATGGAGCATAAAATTAAAATTTTCTTTCATCAAATAGTACTTTGTTCTTATAACCTATTATCAGCAAGTTTTGATTTTTGCACCAATATTTTACTGGTCTTACATCATCATTTTGCCATTTTTGCATATTCAAACACTTCTTCGGCAATGGTTTTGATATGTTCACCGTAAGCACTGTAGCATAGACAGAATTCTTGACAAGGTGTGATCAAATTTTATTATGTTTTAAAAAAATCGATGAAAAATAGGAGAATTTAAATGAAAAAGAATTTTTTGTTTGGTGTTTTTGTTTTAGCAGTAAGCATTGCTCTTTCTGGTTGCGTAGCTCGTTTGGGTAGCTTTACGGTAATTTCCACTAAAAACATTGACTGGAGCAGATCACCTGAGTTTACACGTTACAACCGTCGCATAATTGGTAAAGATATTTACCACGTTATTGTATTTGTTCCCACAAAAATGAATATAACAATTGAAGAAGCTGTAGATAAAGCGTTAGAACAAGTACCTGGCGGCGTAGCATTGATTGACGTTGTATTAAAGCGCAAATTTTTCACGATTCCGTGTATTTATGGCAATGACGGATTTATTGTAGAAGGCAGCGTTCTTGTAGATCCAAAATTGGCATTGTTATCGGCAAGCAAAAGTGCTGAAACAAAATATTTGTTATTTCAACCTGGCAATAACGGCGAATTTGTTAAAAATGAGATAAGCGAAGAGGAGTATTGCAAGCGTTACGGCAGTGTCCCGGCTTCTATTACAACAAATACACAAGCAGGAGTTGCAGCAAAAAATATTTCTTAAGTTAATAAGCTAATTTTTCTTGTGAATAAGATGAATTTTTTACCTAGAATACTTGTTATAACTTAAAAAATTAGCTGAATTAAAAAGTTAAAAACATGTTGAAAAATCCGTCAAAACATTGAAATAACCACTAAGTTAAAGGTGCATTATTCATCAATGTTAATAACTTGTTAATAACTTTGCATAAAAAGCGAGAATTTAAGTGCAAAAACAGCATAACTTTTACGTTAGACTTGTGTATATTTTCATTAAACTATGGGTTTTTTAAAAAAGTTTTTTGTGATATCTGTTTTTTTGTTTATGTACAAGGCAGCTGATGCAAAATCTGCTCCAGTGCTTGCAAATGCTTATAATGGGTTTGCAGCAAGTGCCCGTTCTGCTGCTATGGGTAATGCTGGAGCAGGCTTGCCAGCTGCAAGAATTTCAGATTTTTTTTATCAAAACCCTGCAGCTCTTGCTTTTAGCGAAGGGATAGAGGCTCAGTGCAGTTATAAGTTTTCAAATACAACGCATGACAATCCAAAAACTTTAAATGATGTTTCTGGCAATGGTTTTGCCAGTGCTTATATTGTTAATGACTTAAATTCTTTTTCATGGCAAAATTTGTCTTATGAAAACATCGGTATTGAAGATTACAAAAAAGAAACTTCAATAAAATCTTTAAGTGTATCGTCTGGAAAACAAAATTCAGCAGGTGTTGGGATTGGTGTAAATTTATCTTACCTTTACGGTTGGACTGCCCAATCGGGTCTTGATTCTTGTAAAAACCCGTATTCAAACATATCATCCGGAAATGGTTTTTCCTTTGATTTAGCATTTCTTTTTCCTTTTGGAGAAAATCTCGCACTTGGTATCAATTTAAAAAATGTATTAGGTTTTATGTTTTGGACTGATTATGATTATCAACAACTTCCTTTTTCAATAAAAGCAGGTTTAGGTTATTGCAATAAAACATTTTCTTTAGCTTTTGATTGGGATAAAAGATTTTACCGTTTTGGAAATTTAGATGATGATTTTTTCTATTTAGGATTAGAACAATACGTAATAGATGATGTTTTTTGCTTAAGAGCCGGAACGCAAACTGCAGACTTTGATAAAAATAAGTCAGTTTACACATACGGAGCTGGCATAAAGCTAAAAAAAGTCACTTTTGCTTTTAGCGTTTGCGAAAACCAAATATTTAATGAAAAAACCACAACTTACCTGATTTCTGTAGCCTCGGCAATCAGCTGACCTTCACCGTACTTGCAATTCCCACTTTCCCTTATAACGGTCCGTCGTTGCCTTCAATCCCCACTTTTTAAAGATAGTATCTAGCAGTTTGCCGGAAATTCCCACTTTTCTTGCGGAATATTCGTACTACAGTTATTCCCACTTTTTTAAAGGGGGTGGGCGGGCTACGCACGGCCGGGGGTTTTAAAACCTAAAATATAAAGTATACTCGTTAGTCACTTACCTAAAAGTAAATCCTGACATTTGAAAACCCCCGCGCTTTCCAAGCGCACCCCCTTTAAAAAAGTGGGAATTAAAAACGAAGGGCAGCTCAGCCAGTTTTTAAAAATAGGGAATTAAAGCCAAATGATTGCAGCATGCCAGTCTTTAAAAATGCTGAATTAAAGCCAAAGGATTGCAGCACGGCTGTCTTTTAAAAAAAGAGGAATAGCTGACTCATATTTATAAGAATCTTTCTTTCAAAAAACGATAGTTGCTTTTAACTCCAACTTTTATGCGGGACATTCGTACTGCAGTTATTCCCACTTTTCTAAAGCGGGTCAACTACAAAAAGGAAGTTGCAATTCCCACTTTTTTAAAGGGGGTGGGCAGGACACGCACGGCCGGGGGTTTTAAAACCTAAAATATAAAGTATACTCATTAGACACCTACCTAAAAGTAAATCCTGACATTTGAAAACCCCCACGCTTTCCAAGCGCACCCCCTTTAAAAAAGTGGGAATTAAAAACGAAGGGCAGCTCAGCCAGTTTTTAAAAATAGGGAATTAAAGCCAAAGGATTGCGGCACGGCTGTCTTTTAAAAAAAGAGGAATAGCTGACTCATATTTATAAGAATCTTTCTTTCAAAAAACGATAATTGCTTTTAACTCCAACTTTTATGCGGGACATTCGTACTGCAGTTATTCCCACTTTTCTAAAGGGTGTGTTGTTTTTGCAGTTTAATTCCTCCTTTTTTAAAGACCGACCGGGTCGCAATCTCGTCCTTAATTCCACCTTTTTTAAAGGGGGTGGACGGGCTACGCACGGCCGGGGGTTTTAAAACCTAAAATATAAAGTATACTCATTAGACACCTACCTAAAAGTAAATCCTGACATTTGAAAACCTCCACGCTTTCCAAGCGCACCCCCTTTAAAAAAGTGGGAATTAAAAACGTTTGAATTGGGGAAAATAAATTAAAGGAGTCAATTTCATTATGGTAAACAAACTTATTCTTGGGGACAATCTCGAAATTCTAAGAAAATTAGATAGCGAAACTGTAGATTTAATCTACCTTGACCCACCGTTTTTCTCAAACCGCAATTACGAAGTAATCTGGGGAGATGCAGGCGAAATACGCAGTTTCCAAGATAGATGGTCAGGTGGAATAGAGCATTATATCGCGTGGCTTAAAGAACGAGTTGTCGAAATGCACCGGATTTTAAAACCCACGGGAAGTATTTACCTTCACTGCGATTGGCATGCAGACGCATATATAAGAGTAAATATTTTAGATAAGATTTTTGGAATGAAAAACTTTGTTAATCAGATTATCTGGTGTTATAAAACGGGCGGGAGATCAAACAGTTTTTTCCCTAAAAAGCACGACACTATCTTTATATATGCAAAAAATTATAGAGACAGAGTTTGGAATGATACTGCGATACGAACAGAACGAGATACAACAACAATGCATGAACCTGTTCTGCTGGATGAAAATGGAAAAAGATATCAGCGAAACATTAATAGAGGAAAAGAGTACCGCTATTATCTAGATAAAGGTGTTTTACCGAATGATTATTGGACCGACATTCAGGCAATAAATCCCGCAGCCAAAGAACGCATCGGTTACCCAACCCAAAAGCCAGCAGCATTGCTTGAACGCATCATCAAAGCCTCATCCAATAAAGGTGATGTTGTTTTAGATCCTTTCATGGGTGGCGGAACCACAATAGCCGTTGCGGAAAAACTCGGCC
>JAITSO010000030.1 GCA_031287735.1 Elusimicrobiota bacterium
GCGCTCTGAACCGCCAATCGATATATGAATTATACCTGAAATAAAAAATTGTTTCAATACTCATGGTGTGATTTTAATTAGTGATTTCGACGGCAACGCCGTCAGTCTTGAAATTATGATGAAGTTGAGATAAAAGCTCGTAATTTAAAGAGAGCTTTTTCAAAGCAGAAAACAGAGAAGTGTCATTTAATGATCTTAGAGTAATACTCGAGTTCACCAGTTGGCAAATATTTTAAGCCATGTGAAACCTAAATGTTTTCACAAAAATATAACTAAAAAGTGCGATATAACTTTGAACATACACAGGATTTTTCGACTTTTTCATTATTACAAATGGTATAAAATTGTAGCTTTAAATCACTCCTTTATCTATTGAATATTTTAACAAACGTAGATCATGTAATGTCGGTAGTGGTCGGATATTGTTAATTACAATCGAGCTAAGTATGAGCGAGAGATCTGAATCCTGACTATCGGAGACGAGATAAAATTTCCAGGAAGCGGTGCCGCCGTGAAATTAACAAGAGCTTTTTTAATTCTTTTTGCAGACAATCCAGAAGTCCAATTTACATTGTCAGACTTATCTGTTTCTGAAGTTAAAATAGTGTTATAGCCAAACAAATCAACGTTTGACTACTTATCTTCCCCTATTTACACAAATTAATACACACTTCCGCCATTATTAATACAACGGCGCATTTAATTGTAAAAATACAAGAGGCAGAAACAATTTTTAAATTTAACTAGGGTTATATAAATTCTTCAATTGAGTATGATAATAAAAAAGACAGCAACGAGCGTAAAAGCAAACCAAGAAAAAACAGGAATCATTATAACCCAAAGAGATTTAGAGTTTGTTATATAAAAGAATGTTATGTAAGCTAAGATGATGCATTCAATAAATGAGAACGCAAAGCAAAGCATAACAAAGTGAAAAAAACAGAAAAATAGATGCCAACACAAATTTAAGACAAAAAGCAAAAACCAAAGCCTTAATATTTTTCTAATACGTTTTTGAAAGAAACTTGCAGAAATGCATTGTAGCGACAGTACGTGTACTAATAACCAAATCCACTCGTATGTACTAGTATTTGGCAGAAATTTAGGTCTAACAAGCACATCAAAGCAATCGCTATAAAGAACAATCAGTGACGAAATAGCGTATGCAGAGAAAAACACGAACAATAAGGCAACTGTGAATGAAACGAGAACTTTAAACAGTTTCATACTTAAGTATATTCCAAGAAAAACACGATTTGCAAATTACCATATTATTCTAAGCAGAAAATGAAAAAACTCAAGAACAGTATACAATAACTCAAAAAATTCGAAATGTAAAAGGAGTAGTTAAGACTGTAGGAAAACTCGATATTGCAATAAGAAATACTTTCAAATATTAAAAATCGAAATTTTTGATCGCCTCTTAGCATATTTTTAAGACAATGGTCACACTTAAATTATTCCTTTGTCTAGAAAATTTCAATTTTTGGATTGTCTTAAGGGAAAAATTAAATTGCATTATCTGACAACTTAACCATAATTTCTTACAACACCAAACTGCAGAGGACTAAAACCATAAGATTACTTTATGCATGACATTAACATAGTAGTTCACTGTAGTGCACACAAAAACCTAGACAAAACATCCTTAAATTAGTTTCATCCTAGTTAAAAAACGAAATGATTTAAACTTGCGTTTTGAAAGGCGCACAAATAAGTGCTAGATATTTTTAATTTGCCAATCAATTGGTCTTATGTTTTTGCTAATTAAGAAATTGTTTGCTTTTGAAAAATGTCTACACCCTAGAAACCCGTATGAAGCCGACAACGGAGAAGGATGTGAGGTTTGCAAAACAAGATGGTGAGGAGACGTTATCAATTCAGATTTTGAACGCGCATTAGCACCCCAAAGAAGAAAAACGAGAGGTGAAGGGTGCTCATTCAGTATTGATATAATATGATTAGTTAGAGTCTCCCATCCCTTATTTTTATGTGATAATGGGTGTCCTGCTCTCACAGTAAGAATTGTGTTCAAGAGCAAAACGCCACTTTCAGCCCAGCTTTCAAGAAAGCCGTTATTTGGAATATAGTTGCCTAAATCCGCTTGTTGTTCCCTAAAAATGTTTGCAAGAGACTGCGGAATTCTAATTCCAGGCTTAACAGAAAAGCACAGACCGTGGGCCTCGCCTTCGCCATGATAAGGATCTTGTCCTAATATAACGACCTTTGTGTTAGCAAAAGAGGTGATTTTAAGTGCATTGAAAATATCATGCATGTTTGGATAAATCAAAGTAGCTGTATATTCCTTTGCTAAATAGGAGCGTAAATTTTTATAGGACTCAGAGTCGAATTCGTCTTTTAGTATGTTGTCCCAATCGTTTCCAATGTTTACCATGAAAAGATAATACAATATTTTTAATCTATAGTAAAGTTAATAGAAGTCCTAAAAAGAAATTAGGTGTCGTTAAAATATGCAATAAGAAAAATCTTTTTTTGCAGAATAGAAAACTTTTTCCAAAGCAGTAAGATAATACGCTAGGCAACCTCTAAAAACAATGTTTTTTCATGACAATTTAGAGAAAGGCTTTTAAATTTTCCAGCTAAAACCTTTAATCCCTAAAAATATATCTATGATGGCGGGGCTATGTTAAGTCTTTCGTATAGTTTTTTTTGAGATTCCGTGATTTCACCGTACCAGATTTTGTCTCTAGATGTTTGATATT
>JAITSO010000040.1 GCA_031287735.1 Elusimicrobiota bacterium
TTTATAAAAAACGAGAGCGTGGATTACATTTATACAGATCCGCCATATGGTAAAAAAATACCTTACCTTGATTTATCTGTGATGTGGAACGCCTGGCTTGATTTAGCAGTTAGTGAAAAAGACTACGAGCTTGAAGCAATAGAAGGTGGAGAACATCACAAAACAAAAGATAATTACAAAGATTTAATAGCAAAAAGCATAGAAGAAATGTACCGGGTACTAAAATTTGACCGCTGGTTGTCTTTTGTTTTCGCACACGACGACCCTGAATTTTGGCATTTGATTATAAACACGGCAGAGTCTTGTGGTTTTGAGTATGTGGGTGCAGTATCACAAAAAAATGGTCATGCAAGTTTCAAGAAAATTCAACATCCTTTTACAGTTTTGTCGGGGCAGCTTATAGTAAATTTCAAAAAAGTTAGAACGCCTAAAGCAATAATGAAAGCGAATTTAGGAATGAAAACAACAGATATAGTAGTGCAGACAATAGAAGGAATTATTGCAAAAAACAATGGTGCAACGCTGGAACAAATAAACGATGAGTTGATAATTAAAGGGTTAGAATTAGGTTTTTTGCACTTGCTAAAAAAAGAGTATTCAGATTTAACACCTCTATTGATGGAAAATTTTGATTATGACGAAAAGCTTAAAATTTACACCATAAAAACAAACAAAAAATTTACAGCCTATATAGACGTGAAGCTGAGAATAAAATACTATTTAATCAGTTATTTGCGCAAAATGGAGAGGGAAAAGAAAACTGCAAAATTTGATGAGATAGTTTTAAATATTTTGCCGCTGCTTAAGAACGGGACGACGCCAGAAAAACAAACGATTCTAAATGTTTTAGAAGACATTGCCAGCCGTGTTGGAAAAGACAGTTGGGTTTTAAAACAAGACGGTCAGTTGTCGTTTGAATTTTTGTAAATTTTGTAGAAAACAATTACAATTATGTCGTACAAATTATCAGTTTTTATATAAAATTGTGTTTTGACAACAATTTAAATTTCTAGTAGGATCGCCCAGCGATAGACGAACATACGAGGGTTAAATCCGCAAAGATAATGGAGATGAAAGATGAGGGTAGCCGAATTTATGAGAGAAAGACTCGTAACTTTGATGAATGTTTTTCTTAAGGTCTCAAAGTTACTATTGGTTTTTGTTTTGGTGTTGTTTCTTGGCATAGGTGTAGACAATGTAGTTTTCGCAGACGATTTTGGTTTTGATGATGAAAAAATAATAGAAGAAGAGGTCTTAATAAGGAAAGCTGAGGAATCTTTCTACCTGGAACAAATAGAGGAAGAACGCAAGTTGTCTGGTAAAGACAAACAAAAGCCAGTTCGTAATGTTTACGACGATGATGATGATGAATATTCGTATGGTGCATTGGGTAGTACAAATGCCTCTAATGTTGGAAGTACTAACCCTAAAACTGGTGGTAAAAAAAATATGCCGATTGCAGAACCGGATATTTATAGTGATGATGAAGAATACACCGTGGGGTATGGTAAAAAACCTTCAACATCAACAAAGATGATTAACAAGAAATTAGAAGAAAAAGATATTGAAAAGCAGAAAATACGGGAAGAGCAAGAATATCTCAAAAAGCAAGCAGCCGAAGATGATAGAATAAGAAAAGAAGAGCAGGAAGCTGAAAAACAGAGGATAAAGGAAGAAAAAGAGTACGAAAAGCAGAAAATACGGGAAGAGCAAGAATATCTTAAAAAACAAGCAGCTGAAGACGCTAGAATAAAAAAAGAAGAGCAGGAAGCTGAAAAACAAAGGATAAAGGAAGAGAAAGAGTATCTTAAAAAGCAAGCGGCTGAAGATGCTAGAATAAAAAAAGAAGAAGAAATAAGGATATCTGGCGAATTGCAGCGTGCCGAAGAAGAAATAAGGAAAGTTAGAGAGGAAGCAGATAGGTACAAAGATGAAGTAAAAAAGGCACTTACAGAAGCCGAGCAAGCAAAGGCAGAAATGCAGAAGCTACGAGAAGAGGCGGAGGTGGCAAGAGTTAAATCTGAAACCGAGCTTACACAATTGCAAGCAAGAGAAGCTGCAATGAAAGAGCGTGAGTCATTACTGCACAAACAAGCTCTTGAGGAAGCTGCTCGTCGTAAAGATAAAGAAGATGAAGAATTGCGCAAAGCTAAGGAAGAATTAGAAAGAGCTAAAAATGAATTGTCAGAAAAAGAACATAATGAAGCATTAAAGAGACAGGAGTGGGAAGAAAAGGAAATTGTTGCTCTAGCAAAAGCTGAAGAAGAAGCAGCAAAATTGGCAAAACAGAAATATGACAAAATATATGAGGAAAGCGTTAAGAAAAACTTATTGGAAATATTGCCCACCGAAACTACTGAGGTACGTGCTGCTAAAGAACGATTAAACAACGCAGCTCTGGAGTTGGCTAAAACACAAGCTGAGGTGGCAAAAGTTTTAACTATGGAGCAGGAAAAATCTAAAGAAAGAGTAAAATTAGAAGAAGAAAGAATTCTTTGGATTCAAGCACAAGAAAGTACAAAACTTAAAAAAGCCAGCGAAGAATTGGAAAAAGCTAGATGGGAAGAAGAAAATAATGAGATAGTTAAACGCATCAAAGCACGTATACAGAAGGCGCAAGAAGAAGTGGATAAATTGGCTTCTGAAATGAATAAAACTATAGAAATAGAAAAAGATGCAATCAGTCAGAGACGTCAGAAAGAAGAAAGAGATTTAGCTGAAGCTTTTGCAGTAGCTGAAAATGCTAAGAGAAAAGTGATAGAAGAAGTTGCGTTAAGACGTGCCGAGGCTACAGAGGCAGCTTTTGTCGAGCATGCTCAGTCTGTAGCTGCTGAAAAAATTAGAATAGCGAATGAACTTTTAGCAGCTGTACGTGCAGAAACCGATAGAGCAATTGATGAAATAGAGAAACAAAGAAAAGCAGAAGAAGAAAGTGTCTTGAGATTGCTATGGACAAATATGGACAATGATGTTTTATCTAAAAAACGTGATGAGACAAAATTTAGGTTAAAGCTTTTAGACCAGAAAAAGAAAGCCGAAGAGTCTAAACTAATGAGAGCCTGGGTTGATGCAGATACAAGAATAAAGCAGGCTAATGAAGATTTGGTACTTGCTAAAAACAAAGCCGAAAATCAAAAATATGAAGAGAAAGAAAAATTTATAAAAGAATTGACACTATCTTCTGGCGACGAAATAGAGATAAAAGAAGAGCAGGAATATACGCAAGTTAATAGTTTAAAAAAACATCAAGGTACAAAAGAAGTGACTGACGTTTCCGACTTGGAAAACGAGGATGATGCTATTACTGCTTCGCCGCAGCAGACTACCATTAAAAAGTCTATAGGAAATAATAACATCAAAGGCTTGAAAACTTATGTGGCTAGTGTTTCAGATTACAATATTTCAGGCGGACCTTCTAAAAAAGTAAAAACTTTTGTTGTAAATATTTCAGATTTGGATGGGAATAGCATCGTTTCTGTAGATAACGGTGATACTGATACTATTGACAGCGGTTTTGATGACAATAAAAAGAATTATACTAACAAAAAAGAAAACCATAAAGTGCCGAATGAATCTGCTAGCAATAAAACCGGTGGTGACAACGAGTCAAAAAAATTCATATTAGATGTAGCTAATTTCAAACCAAATGAAGTATATCTTACAGATACTGCTAAATCGTTGATAAAGGAACAAGCACAAAAAATACTGGACATTGGAATTTTTCATCGTATTATAGTTAAAGGTCATGCTGACAATACTGGGTCAAAAAAAATTAATGCGTCGGTATCTTTTGCTAGAGCACGAGCTGTTTATGATGAATTGAAAAAAAATGGTATTCCTGAAGACAAGATGAAGTGTGTTGGTATGTCAGATGTGATGCCTGTAGATACTAATTCTACAGAAGAAGGAAAAGCAAACAATAGACGAACTGAAATTTTTGTAGAATTATGAGAATTGATATTTGAAGCAAACAGAACGTAGCAGTTCACTTCTTGTGGTGTATCTCAATTGACCCCTTCAATATATCAGCTTATTTGTGTTCAAGCATTCAGCCAGATAAATCAGCTGTCTACATTATACGACAAGCAACACTATCAGCACTTACTCATTTTTTTTGATTTTGCATATGAAGACTGTTTTGCTGTCTTTTTATTTAAATTTTTTTTTGAAATTCTAACATCTATTATTAGATAGCCCGCCAATAAGAGGTAGAAAAATGAGTAAAGTTTATTTGGCGTTTTTGTGGCACCAGCATCAGCCAATGTATAAAAATCCTTTAACATGCTGCTATGAGCTTCCTTGGGTTAGACTACATGCAACAAAAGATTATTACGATATGGTTGCAATTTTAGATAACTACCCTAATGTAAAAGTAAACATAAATTTAGTTCCTTCCCTTTTGCTTCAGCTTGAAGAATATGCGAGCGGAATGGCAAAAGATAAGTTTTTAATTTTAACATTAAAATCAGCCCAGAAATTGAATTCAGAAGACAAAATTTTCATTTTAAAAAATTTTTTTATGGCAAATTTCGATAACATGATAGCACCTTATCCTCGGTATTTACAGATTCTAAATAAGCGCGGTCGAGAAATACCGGAAAATGAAATTAAAAACAAACTCGAAATTTTTTCAACGGAAGAATTTAGAGATCTGCAGGTTTGGTTTAATTTAGCTTGGTTTGATCCTTATTGGAAAAAAAACGATGATTTTATAAAGTTCCTACACGATAAAAAAGAAAATTTTACCGAAGAAGAAAAAGCAAAACTTATTGAAAAGCAACTTTCTATATGTGGGAAAGTTATAAAAAAACATAAAGAAGCACAGGACAGAGGACAAATTGAGATAACCACAACACCTTTTTACCATCCTATACTTCCATTGCTTTGTGATACGAATTCTGCGCGTCAAGCCACACCGTCTATGGTTTTGCCGAACTCGCGTTTTTCGCACCCTGAAGATGCTAGATGGCATATTGAAAATGCGGTTGACTATTATGAGAAACTTTTTGGACGAAAACCACTTGGAATGTGGCCATCGGAAGGGTCAGTTTCAAACGCAGCAGTAAGTTTAATTTCGCAAGCTGGTATAAAATGGATAGCTACAGACGAAACAATTCTGTTTAATGGAATGAAAGATATAAGCAGCAGTGGAGACAGAAAAAATTTATTTAAATCTTTTAAGATAAGCATAAACGGTCAAGATGTAAGAGCAATTTTTAGAGATCACGGTCTTTCAGATTCTATTGGTTTTGTCTACTACAAGTGGCAAACTCAAGATGCTGTAAATGATTTCATAAGTAAAATAAAAAACATTGGCAATTATATGAGCAATGAAAGCCTGGCGCCTTTAGTGTCTGTAATCCTTGATGGTGAAAATTGCTGGGAATATTACAAAAACGACGGTTGGGATTTTCTAGAAGCACTTTATGAAAAATTAAATTCAGACGATACAATAGAAACTGTAAAAGTCGGAGAATATATTGAAAAATTTGCCCCCGAAAGCACTATAACAAATTTAACATCAGGGTCGTGGATTAGTGGAAATTTTGGAATTTGGATAGGTCATAAAGAAGATAACGTTTCTTGGGATTATTTAGGAATGACAAGGGATTTTTTGACTAATTTTCTTGAAAAGAACCCTCATATGAAAGGAACCAACAACGAAAAAGAAGCGTGGAATTCACTTTATTGTGCTGAAGGATCAGATTGGAATTGGTGGTATGGTGACGACAATTGTTCCGAAAACGATGCTGTTTTTGATTTTATTTACAGACAGCACCTTATAAAAGTTTATGAGTGTTTTGGTGCTAAAGCCCCGGATATTTTATACATTCCAATTAAAAAATTGAAAAACAGACCAACCCAGAAGCTTGATATAAAACCCTGTGGATTTATAAAACCTAAAATCAGCGTAAGTGTTTCAGACATGGATGATTGGAAAAAAGCTGGCTATTACGAACAAGACTTTGTCGGTGGCTCAATGCACCAGACTTCTATTTTGATAAGGTCGTTAAATTATGGTTTTGACGAACATAATTTGTACTTTAGACTTAACTTAAGCAACAATATAGAATCAAACCCTATAGAAGATTATTGCTTTAAAATCAATCTATTCAAACCTATAAAAAACACACTTTGTTTGAAATTCAATGTGGAAGGACGAGTTGATAGGTTTTGGATTATTTCAGATGGAAAAGAGCATAATTTGAATTTTGGAAATATAACTTTTAACACAAATTTGATTTTATTTGTACCTTTGCAAGATTTGGAGTTACAAACCTTTGAAGGTATAGAGTTTAACATCAGCATAGATAGCAAAAACTGCGAACTTGAAAAACTTCCAAGAATTTCAAATATAAAATTGGAGAAGTTTGATTGATTTTTAATTTTGACAAGAGAGTTTAATGATAGATTTTTTGAACGGAATTTTAGAGTCTAAAAACATTGATAAAATTGTCATAGAAGTTTTAGGGATAGGTTATGAAGTCTCGGTTTCAAGTTTTACTTACGAAAAGCTTCCAGAAATTGGAAAGTCGGTTAAAATTTACATTGTAGAAGCAGTAGCTGGGATGTATGGCGGAGTAATAAATCTTTACGGGTTTTACTCAAAGCAGGAACGTGAAATGTATTTGCTTATAAAAAATGAAGTTCCCGCAACAGGTGCTAAAAAAGCTTTGGAATATATAGATAAAATTTCGAAATCTTTTTCAGATTTTAGTAGAGCGGTTGTTTTAAGAGATAGTGCAATGATTACAAGTATTTTTGGGTTTACTAAAAAAACTGCCGATAAACTAATTGCAGCGTTGAAAGATAAAATTTCAGATACAATAGCTAAATATAAAGGAAACTATGGCAACGAAACAATAAACATGAGCGAAAATGTAGTTGCTGCAGAAGCAATTTCAGCACTCATTGCTTTAGGTTATGACCCTTTCCAGTCAAGAACTTGTGTCAATAAAGCGTTTGATGGTTCTGATATTAGCCTTGAGGATTTGATAAAAAAATCTTTATTGCTTTTGCAAAAATTTTAAAAATTAGGAGAAATTTATATGAAAAATAAAGTTGCTGTTGTCGGAGCTACCGGTGCTGTGGGACTAGAGATGATTAAAATGCTTGAAAAAAGGAATTTCCCTGTTGAAAGCATTAAATTTTTAGCTTCTCAACGTTCCGTTGGGAAAAAGCTAATTTTTAATGGGAAGGAAGTGGAAGTAGAATTGTTAACGAAAGATTCCGGTAAAAATATAGATATAGCTTTGTTTAGTGCAGGTGCTGCGGTTTCAAAAGAATTTGCACCATTTTTTGCTAAAGACAACTGTTTTGTTATAGATAATTCAAGTGCTTGGAGAATGGATAAAAATATTCCATTAGTTGTACCTGAAGTAAACCCTGCTGATTTGTCAAAAGAAAAAAAAATTATCGCAAACCCAAATTGTTCCACCATTCAAATGGTTGTAGCATTAAAACCTATTTACGATTTTGCAAAAATCAGAAGAGTTATTGTTTCAACTTATCAATCTGTTTCAGGTGCTGGACAAAGAGGCATAAACGAATTATCGCAACAGTTAAAAGCGTGGGCAAACGGCGAAGAAATTCCTGCTGCTCAAAAATTTCAGCACCAGATAGCTTTTAATTTGATTCCTCAAATAGATGTTTTTACCGAGAATGGATACACTAAAGAAGAAATGAAGATGACAAACGAAACTAAAAAGATTATGGGCGATGAAAGCATAGAAGTCAGTGCTACTTGCGTACGTGTTCCGGTTTTTCGTTCACATTCCGAAAATGTTTGGATAGAAACAGAAAGTCCGGTATCACCTCAAAAAGCAAAAGAACTACTTTTGAAAGCACCTGGTATTGAGCTTATTGACGAACCTGAAAATCAAAAATATCCAACGCCACTTTTAGCAGAAAATGAACAAAAAACTTATGTAGGTAGAATACGCCGCGATATCTCCACAAAAAGCAATGCCTTAACTTTTTGGGTAGTTTCCGATAATCTCTTAAAAGGAGCGGCGCTAAATGCCGTTCAAATTGCCGAATTGCTTGTTAAAAATAACTTTATTTGAGGATAAAATGTGGGTTTTGCAAGAAATCTGAGAAAACACATAGGGTTAAAATTATTTTGCAGACGCAAGAAGATAAATAAAGTTTTAGATATGTCTAATGTCAACTCAATTTTGTTTATCCGATACGATGATAAAATTGGCGATGTGGTTTGTGCTACTATGTTGTTTAGGGAAATAAAAAAAGCTTATCCGAAAATAAAAATTGCGTTAATGTGTGGCAAGAAATCTGAACCGATAGTAAAGTTTAATCCGTTTGTAGATGAAATTTTAAATTACAGCAAAAGGTTTTACAAAGATGTTTTTGTGGTCATAAAAAATAGACACAAATTTGATTTAGCTTTTGATTTTGATATTTCAATTCCAAAATTTCTGCAGCTGTTGCTTTTAAGGGTATTGCTCCCAAGTTTTCTAATCGGTCTCAATAAAAAACAAATAAATATTTATGATTTGTCTATTGATATCACAGATACGCAAAAATTAGGCGAACACATTACTTTTAGACATAAGCTTTTTTTAAAAACACTTGGAATTGCAAATGTTCAAAATAAATATGATATTTTTATTCCTGATGAAATTCAAAATGAAGCAACTGATTTGTTTTCAAAAGCTAAAGAAAAGATAAAGGTTATACTAAATCCTTTTGCTGATTCATCAGATAGATGTTTTTTAATTGAAGATATAAAGAATCTAATAGAAAATCTAAAAAAATTTAACACGCAAATATACATTTTATGTCATGGCAATCATTACAAACGTATTAAAAATTTGCTTCATTGCACCTACCATGTTGCGTCTGTTTTGTCTAAATCTATTTTAAATTCGGCAGCTTTGATAAAATTTTGCGATATTGTGATAACTCCTGATACGTCAATTGCACATATTGCTTCAGCTTTTGAAAAGAAAGCGATTGTTGTTTATATAAATAACGGTTCAAGAATTCTTTGGTCGCCAAATAATGCAAATGCTACTGCTGTCTATGCAGAGACCATGAAAGATGTTGATGTAGATTTAATCACAGAAAAATTCAAAGAGGAGTTTATTTTAGGATGAAATTAGAACCATATGGTTTTTATGAAATATGAAATTTGTGTAAAATCATGTTAGAGAGTGTTTTATGTTAACCAAGCAATACATAAAAGAGTTAAAACGTAAAAATAAGGATGCTGTTTCTGACATTATCAATTCCCAAAAAGATATTGGTAGCATCAATTTTATTCTTGAAAATTTAGGACATTTGCCTGAAAATTTTAATTCTGACTTTTTGTATGAACTTTTAAATCACAGTCATTGGCAAGTCAGACTTAACGCCGTAAAGAATATTGGTAAATTAAATGACAAGGTCGATACAAAAAGCCTCTTTGAATTGTATAAAAATGAAACAGATACAAATGTTCGCAGGGAAATTGTTTCTTCAATAGGAAGGCAAAGGAAGTCTATAAATAAATCAATACTTATTGATTTTCTGCAAGACGAAGATCCTAAAATTGTATGTCAAGCTATTCGCGGGCTTCTTGCATTTGAAAAAGACAATGACGTGGAGAAGTCATTGCACCCGCTTGTTAATCACCCTAACGAAATGGTAAGGACAATAATCTATAAAGAATATTTCTCGAAAAAAGGAAAAAGCAAAAATGCCTTACCACATACTCACACTTATGATTTTCTCAAAAATGTTGTTGTTAAAGCAGATGTTTTAGAGGCATTACAACTTGTACCTGATGAGAGTGTGCACTTAACTTTCACATCTCCGCCATATTATAATGCCAGAGATTATTCTATTTATCCAAGTTACCAAGCCTATTTAGAATTTCTAGAGAAAGTTTTTACTGAAACGCATAGAATAACCAAAGAAGGTCGTTTTCTAGTAGTCAATACGTCGCCTATTATAATTCCTCGTATCAGTCGTGCTCATTCAAGCAAACGATATGGCATTCCCTTTGATTTACACCCATATTTAGTGAAAAATGGTTGGGAATTTATAGATGATATTGTTTGGCTTAAACCTGAAGCAAGCGTAAAAAATAGAATAGGCGGTTTTATGCAGCATAGAAAACCATTAGGATATAAACCGAATTCCGTAACGGAGTATTTAATGGTTTACCGTAAGTCAACGGAAAAATTATTAGATTGGAATATACGTAGTTACGGCTATGAAACAGTAAAAAAAAGCAAAGTAGATGACGGGTATGAAACTACTAATGTTTGGAAAATAGATCCTTGCTTTGATAAAGTTCATCGCGCCGTTTTTCCCGTAAAGCTTTGCAAAAAAGTCATTCAATATTATTCATATAAAGGTGATTTAATTTTTGACCCTTTTGGAGGAAGTGGAACAGTTGGAAAAACTGCCAAGTTATTAGACAGATTGTTTTTTTTAACAGAAAAAGAAAGCAAGTATTTTGAGTATATGAAATCTAAAACTAAAAATTATGACTTGTACGACAATATAGAAACTAAATTTTTAACATTAGAGCAATTCAAAGAAGAGGCAAGAAATGACTCTGTCGCATGCCTTATACAAGGTATAGTGGTAACTTAGATAAAGATTTGCCGAAAATATTAGACAACCTAATTTAATATAAAGGAGTTAAATTTAAAATGAAAATTTTAGTTACCGGAGGAGCTGGGTTTATAGGGTCTAATATAGTTGATGTTTTGATAAGCAAGGGACATGATGTCGTGGTTTTTGATATTTTGTCTGCTGGGAAAAAAGAAAATATACACAAAAAAGCGAAATTTTATAAAAATGATATTTTTGATGCAAAAGCTGTTAACTTGTGTTTTGCAAAAGAAAAACCACAAATTGTTATTCACAATGCAGCTCAAATAGATGTTCGTAAATCTGTAGAAGATCCATTTTACGATGCTCAAATAAATATTTTAGGTTCAATAAATATTTTAAATGCTTGCGTTCAAAACAAAACGAAAAAAATAATTTTTGCTTCCTCCGGCGGAACAATTTACGGTGAGTGCAAAACTGATGCTCCTGATGAAAACGCTTTTCCTAATCCTGTTTCACCTTATGGGATTGCCAAAAACAGTGTTGAAAATTATATTAAATTTTATTCTCTCATTTATGGTCTTGAATATACTATTTTAAGGTATGCAAATGTTTACGGTCCTCGTCAAGACGCTCATGGTGAAGCTGGAGTTGTAGCGATATTTTCTTCAAAAATGCTGAAGAATGAGAACGTAATAATTTTTGGAAATGGAAAACAAACGCGAGATTACGTTTATGTTTTTGACGTTGTAGACGCAAACCTAAAAGCTTTAAGCAAAGGCAAAAATCAAATTGTAAACATAGGAACTTCAAAACTTGTTTCCGTAAACGAGCTTGTTAAAATGATGAATAAAATTTGCAAATACTCTAAAAAAGCACAATATAAAGCTAAACGTGACGGCGAGATATTTAAAAGTTTTCTAAACGTAAATAAGGCAAAAAGAGTTTTAGGTTGGCAACCGCAGACTGATATAGAAGAAGGCATCAAGCAAACTTTGAATTATTTTAAACTCAAACGTTGAAGTTAAAAAACAAAATGGCGGGTACTCATTATGAACAAAAAAGTAATTAGTGTAGGTCTTATCGGTTATGGAACTGTAGGTAGAGGAGTTGTAAAAATTTTAGAAGAAAATCAAAAAATTGCTTTCAGGAAAGTTGGCAAACCTATTAAAATTAAATCTATTTGTGATTTAAAACCTATAGACAAAACCGAACTTTACGTAAATAATTTCAAAAGTATCATAAAAGACCCTGAAATTGATTTGATTGTGGAATTAATCGGCGGCTATGAACCGGCAAGGACAATAATTTTAGAAGCTCTTAAAGCTGGAAAAAATGTTGTTACGGCAAATAAGGCTGTTCTTGCAAAATATTGGGATCAGATTTTTACTGCGGCGCAAAATTGTCAAAAGTCAATATACTACGAAGCTTCTGTCGGCGGTGTAATTCCGGTTGTGCAGGGTTTAAGCGAAGGGTTAGCTTCAGAAGAAATTCTTGAAATAAAAGGAATTTTAAACGGCACAACTAATTTTATTTTAACTGAAATGACACAAAATGGAGTGAGTTATCAAGACGCTTTGAAAAGTGCTCAAAATGCGGGTTTTGCCGAAGCAGACCCTTCTTTTGACGTTAATGGAATAGACACGGCAAACAAACTTGCAATTTTATCTTCTTTGGCTTGGGGCGGTTGGGTAAAAGTAAAAGACATATCCACAAAAGGAATAAGTGATTTAAAAATAGATGATGTTCTAATAGCAAAAAAATTTGGTTATGATATTAAACTTATTGGTTCTGCTCAAAAAACAAAAGATGGTCTTGATTTATCAGTTCAACCTTGTCTTGTTCACCACGACAATGCTTTCGCAACTGTAGAAAAAGAATACAATGCCGTAATGATTACTGGAAAAGATTCCGGGGATGTTTTGTTTTATGGAAAAGGAGCGGGTCAGCAGCCTGCTGCAAGTGCAGTAGTTTCAGATATTATAAACCTTTCAAAATTTATAGTTACAAACACTGCCGGTATTGTTCCTGATGTCATTTACGATAAAAGGAAAAAAATTAAAATTTTGCCTTCTGGGAGAAGTAAATCGCCTTATTATTTGAGATTTAAAGTTTCTGATAAACCAGGTGTTTTGGCAAAAATTTCAGGAATTTTGGGAAAATACAAAGTTTCAATAGCAAGTCTTTCACAACCAAATGCTGACGACAGCGAAGCTCAAATTGTTATTATAACGCATGACACGCTAAAAGAAAATTTTGAAAAAGCTTTAAAACAAATTGATGCGACAAAATCAATCGTCAAATCTAAAACTGTAAAAATAAAAATAGAGAACTAAATGGCTTTAACTAAACAAAAACTAAAAAATTTTAAAGCTATACTTTTTGATATGGACGGCGTCCTAATAGACTCTATGCCGTATCACTACATATCTTGGTTTGAAACGCTAAAAAAATATAATGCCCGCATTACTGCCGCAGATATTTTTGAAATGGAAGGTGCCAAGTGGGATAAAATAGTGCGGCTTGCTTTTAAAAGAGAAAACAAAGTTTTGAGCAAAGATTTAGCGATGAAAATTTGTGACGAAAGGAAAAATTTATTTAGGCAGTCCATAAAAAAATACATTTTTGAAGGCATAGAAGATTTTTTAAAAAAGTTAAAAGCAAAAGGTTTTCTTCTTGGACTTGTAAGCGGTTCATCTTTGCAGGAAGCAGAAAATATGCTACCTAAAAATATCATAGGTAAATTTGATGTTAAAGTTACAGGTGATATGGTAAAAAAAGGCAAACCTCACCCGGAACCTTATTTGACAGCCGCAAAAAAATTAAGCATTTCCGCAAAAGATTGTTTAGTGATAGAAAATGCTCCGTATGGAATAAAGTCGGCGAAATCTGCAAAAATGTGTTGCATAGCAATAGAAACAAGCCTACAAAAACACAACCTTTCAAAAGCGGATTTGATATTTGCAAACCACAAAAAACTATACAGATATTTTGGAATGTGAAATCACAAAGCTAAAATGCAAATGCATATTTGTTTACAGGACGGTCATTTAAAGTGAGGGATAACATAAATGCTAAATCAAACCCTTGGAATTCCAAAATTCGATAAACTAAACTTCAAAAAACTTTTTTCAAATCCGGATTTTAAAGAATACAGTGTTCGTGAAGTAATTATTTTGCCATTGCTTGAAAGTTTAGGGTATAAGCAAAAAGACATAATCCGCAGCAAAAGTTTTAAATTAAAAGCGGGAAGCACTAGAAAAGAAATAATTTTAATACCGGATTATTTATTAAAAATAGATGATAAATATGCTTGTGTTTTAGATGCGAAAGCACCGGGGAAAGATATTTTAAGAGGTGTTGCAGTAGAGCAGGTTTATAGTTATGCGTCACATCTTGAAATAAGAAGTGTGTATTTTGCTTTATGCAATGGTAGAGAGTTTTCGCTTTTTAAAACTTCCCAACCCGAAAAGCCTATTTTATTTTTTTCTATAGAAAACATAAATGAGAATTTAGATAAATTAAAATTTTACATTTCGCCTGATAGTTTCCTAAGTGGGAAAGATTTTACTTATGAGCCGTCTAAGAAAAATGAAGTAAAATTTGATTATTTAAGCAGACCTTTGCTAGAAGAAATTGAGGTAAAAAAACGTAATGCAAAAAGGCATTATGGTGTTCATGGGTATTTTACGAGGCAATCTTGGAATGTGGTGGCAGAATACATAAAAAATTTCAGTCAAAAAGGTGATTTAGTATTAGATCCTTTTGGTGGTT
>JAITSO010000037.1 GCA_031287735.1 Elusimicrobiota bacterium
TTGCACTTATGGATAAGATAGAACCTGGACCAAAACGCTGGACCAGCTAACAAGCAAAAAAATGCACCTCATCTCCTGTGAGATGAAATGCCAAAACTGATATTTTTTCATTACTAAATTTAATCCTTACTAAATCCAATTCCGGACCAATCCAGCAGCCTCCGGACCAATCCAGCAACCGGATATGCCAGACAATTAAGCAAAAAAATCCAATCATAAATCCAGACATAAATCTTAATCGCAAAAAACCTAAAACGCCAGTTTTTGCAACTAACCTTCGCCAATCCGCACACCAATATACTTTAGACATCGTTTTTAAGCCGCTTTTTAGCCTCTACAATCGCTTTTTATATCAATTCCCTACCAAATATACCTTTCAGACCTTTATCAATCCTGACGCTTCATTTCTCATTCACTGATTTTTGCTACTAATTCCGGACCCCAACCCTGACCCAATTCCGGCTCCAACCCAAGCCCAACCCCAACCCAGACCCAACCCCAAAACGCACACACTTTTTAACCAGTTTTTCTTTAATTCCTAAAACTTACGACAGCTTTCTTATTCAAAAGAAATTTTTTGTATAATTGTGCAGCAATAAAAATATTCCACCACGAATTTTTTATTTTTTACCGCTCAAAGAACGGTCTGCACTTTTTTTGCGTATAGTTAGTTGTTTGTTAATGAATTGTAGATAATTATTTACAATTCATTAACAATTTTCTAATTTTTAAAGGTATATTTACAACGTTTAAATGCATATCAGCCTCCAAAGCATCCACATGATAAGTCATTAATTCATTATTTTTTAAAAGATAGTGCCAATTTTTTTTGTTCATTCTTTTACACCACAGTCTTTCAATTTCTTTACCGTAGCTAAATTCTTCCGTACCATTTGTGCGTACTTATACGTAATTGTACTGTATTATACCGTACAATACCAAGTAATGCTAAAAAAATAACACAAGGTGTTTGCAATGTTAGAAAAAGAGTTGTTGTTAAAAGAGTGGAATAATGGGATTTTAAGAGGAGCAAGATTGAAATTGGCTAAAGTACTGCAAGTTTCAACTACTACAGTTTTGCGTTGGTTTGATGGAGAGCAAGTATCAGAGGAAAATGTAAAAAAATTAGCAGAAATTTTTAAAAAGCCAAAGAAGGAAATTGAAAGAATTTTTAGGGCAAAACAAGGGTGTATAAGTTGTTATTCTGGAATTGGGCATAGCGGAGATGGTAATAAGGGTAACATACAATATCCAATAGACAATTTAACTAAATTAGATATATTAGAAGAATTAAGGATGTTGTATGAAAAATTGGACTTGAAAGTGGAAGAAAAAATAAATACATTAAAACTAACTCAAGAAAATTTAGCACTAAAGCTTGACCTAATCTTAGAAAAGCTGAAAAAATAATCTACAATGGTTTATTCAAAAATACCCAAAAAGGAGTAAAACAATGACAATATTAGAAAAACAAGCATTCAACAGAATGAATTATGAAGAAGCTATGAGGTACATGAGCAATGCCAAAGAGGCTTTAAAGAAAGCAGGAAAGGACGGTCAACATTATTATAAAGACAGAAAATATGTCAGGACTGCCTGTGGGACCGCTTACAATGGAGTTTTGATAAGTATTGATACTTGGCTAAAATTAAAAGGTGTTGAAATGTCAAAAAAACAACGACCATCGATAGAGTTTTATAGACAAGAGCTTGGTAAACTTGATAGAAAAATGCTAACAACACTAAATGCTACATATGATACATTGCATTTAGCAGGTTATTATGACGGCAATTTAGACAGCAGAATTATAAAAATAGGTTTTGACACCGCCTACGACCTTATAGACAAAATAAAGACTAACTAAAAGAAGCCGTCCCATGTTTTTCTTAACGTTTGACCTGTTTTATCATATATGATAAAATAAACTTGTAATGGAAATCAAAAAAGTAAAAAAATATGACTATAATAAAAAAGACTTTTGTTTTTAAAAAATGGTTTAACAAATTAAATAAAAACGTAAGCGATGAGCTTAATATCAATATCACTAGAGTCGCATACGGCAATTTTTCTAATTGCCAATCCGTTGGCGGCGGCGTTCACGAGCTAAAAATAAACTATCAGAAAGGGTATAGAATTTATTTTGCAAATATAGACGGTGAAATAATTTTATTGCTAATTGGCGGCGATAAGAAAACGCAAGACAAAGACATAAAAAAAGCTAAAAAATTAAAAGAATTTTACGTGGAGAAATAAAATGGAAAACAAAAAAGAGCTTAAAAAAGAATTGTTAGAATTGGGCTTAACATATGAAGATTGTAAAATTTGCAAAGAAGATTTTGCTACATATTTTGCGAAACGTTTAAGTAGGGACCCACAACATATAAAATCTTTTAAAAAAAAAGTTGTGAAAGAATACAACGAAACAAAAGACTTGACAGTTTTCCTGCATCATTTAAAAGTTATTGCTTTGGCTGAAAAAAGAACTATTGAAATAGCACAAAAACTTAAGATGAAAAGACCAAACATTTATAGGATTTTATCAAAAGAAAGCAACCCGTCTTTTTTAAACTTACAAAAAATCGCAAGCAATTTAGGCATAAAGTTTAAAGCAGTGTGTGAAAGTTAAAAAATTTTTAAAAATAATCTTGTTTACTCTCCCAAACGTCCCCGTTTTTCAAACCACGCTATCCTTAAACACTTTTTTACAAGAATAGCTAGAAAGGTAATAGGTACTAACAAGACAAACGAAATTAGACAGGTCTGTATTAGACAACAATCCTTGTTTGCCTTTTAGAAATCCGAAGACGCTTGACAATATTATTATTGCGGCAGACAATCCTAAAAGAGTATTCATAAAAACAAGACAAACCTATACTGTATACTAACATTAAACAACCTCTAAACATCTTTTAACCCCCCTATCTTTTTTTTAACCAACAACTACAACCACTTGTTAAAATCCTAAATAAATAACAGCAGGTATACCCAATACACCTACTAACTATCCTTTTCAACGCACTATCACCCTCCTTTTTCTTTTTCTTTACCCAATAGACCTTTTTTGTTAATATGCAAAAAAATACCTACTACTTTAAAACCCACCGCCAACAGTGTTTTTTATTTCGTAGGTCTTTTTTGCGTGCAAAAACGGCAACAGCCATGAAGTGCTTTTGCTCTTTTTATTTTCCACTTTTATTGCTTTTTTAGACGATATTTGTTTTTTCGGCTGTTGCATTTTGAGAGTCCTTTACTTTTTATTGCAAATGATAAATTCACAATTCTTTTTGAATAGGATTGTCAATAGCATATTGCAAGCATTTTTAGACGATAATTTCAAAACAAAAGAATATGTAAACCCTATATCTATTCAATTTGAATAGATATATAAAGCTAAAGGAGAAACGCAATGTTTGAAAAAGTTTCAGGAGAACAGATTAAACAGGCGTTGAAAGAAGCAGAACTGACACAAGAAGAATGCTCAAAAATAACTAAGATAAACAGAGTACAACTTTCAGATTATATAACAGGAAAGAGAAACCCTAAAAGAGAGACTTTAGAAAAAATAGCAAAAGCGACAAAAAAACCTCTTGAGTATTTTGCTATTAACAATAGTGCTATAAGTACAGGCGACATAACTGGTGACA
>JAITSO010000046.1 GCA_031287735.1 Elusimicrobiota bacterium
AAAATGGCTTTTTTATCTAATCGAAAATATCTCGGCGTAGATATTTCTGAGGAGTATATACAAATCGCAAAAGAAAGGCTAAGACTCCTTGAGACACAGCAATATTTATGGGAAGGACAGCAATGAATAGATGGGTAGTATGCAAACAAGGAAAAGGTTATCTATTTAAAGATGGTGTTCAAGAAAGACTTGAGACCAATTTTGATAAAGATGCGGTTGGTTTGATAAAAGAAGCCCGAAGTGATAATTTCTTGGTATGGTTAATCGGCAGCGACAGTTATTGGGTTATTCCTCAAGATGAAGTTGAGGAGATTGATGTAACAAAAACAGGCGACAAATTTGATTATAAAATCTGCAATGTTTGTCATTGCTTAAAGCCTACGGAAAATTTTGCCAGAAATCAAAACAATTTGCATGGTGTAATCAGAAGACCAACGTGTCAGAAATGTAGAACATCTATTGATAAGCGCGCTCCCAAGACAAAACAAGCTAAACAGTTAGAAAAGCAAAAGCCGAAAACAGGTGAACCGTTTACTTGTCCCATTTGTAGAAAACGTTCCATCGTTGGCGTTACGGCAAAAATTGTTGCGGATCACGATCATCACACCGGTACTATACGCGGTTATATTTGTGATAGCTGCAATACAGGATTAGGAAGATTTAAAAACGGTGAAAATTATTTGATGAATGCCGTAAACTATATCAAAAACCATGATGTTTTAGTATAGTTGTGCTGCTTGGTCTGCGTTTACAATATTTTTTCTAAAAGGAGTTAAAATGCACGGAAAACAAACAATCAAAAAAGTTGTGGTTGCTTATTCAGGCGGACTTGATACATCTGTAATTCTTTCTTGGGTAAAAGAAAATTATGATTGCGAAGTTATCGCTTGCTGCGTGGATGTTGGTCAGGGAAAGGAACTAAAAGGGTTGAACGAAAAAGCAAAAAAAACTGGAGCGGCAAAATCTTACATAATTGACGCAAAAGAAGAATTTGCAAAAGGCTATATTTTCCCAGCAATTAAGGCTGACGCACTTTATGAAAACAAATATTTTTTAGGAACAGCGCTTGCCAGACCTATCATTGCAAAAAAAATCGCAGATATTGTGAAAAAAGAAAAAGCAGATGCTGTTTGCCATGGGGCAACAGGAAAAGGAAACGATCAAGTAAGATTTGAACTTGCCTTTAAGTCTTTAATCCCTGATGTTAAAATAATTGCTCCGTGGAGAGAGTGGACTATCCGTTCGAGAGAAGATGCTATAGATTATGCGAGAAAAAGAAACATACCTGTCCCTGTTACAAAATCAAAGCCTTACTCTTCCGATGCTAATCTTTGGCATATTTCTTACGAAGGTGGCATTTTGGAAAATTTAGTCAATGCCTACGATGAGAACATGTTTCAATTGACAGTTTCTCCTGAAAAAGCACCTAATAAGCCTTCCTATTTAACAATTGGTTTTGAAAAAGGAGTACCAGTTTCAATCAACGGAAAAAAAACTGAAAGTGTAGAGCTTATAACAAAACTAAATGAAATTGCCGGGGCAAATGGTATTGGTAGAGTAGATTTAGTTGAAAACAGGCTAGTAGGAATGAAATCAAGAGGCGTTTACGAATCGCCCGCTGCAGCTGTCTTGTATGCCGCTCATGAAGTAATTGAGGAACTCGCATTAGACAGAGACACATTGCATTTTAAGCAACTGCTTGCACACAAATGGGCAGAACTTGCTTATTATGGCTTATGGTTTTCGCCTCTAAGAGAATCGCTTGATGCTTTTATTGAAAACACCCAAAAATACGTGACTGGCTTTGTAAATTTTAAGCTTTATAAAGGCAATATCATAGTTGCTTCGAGAGAAGTTAAAAATTCACTTTATTGGGAACAACTCGCAACTTTCAGCAAAGATGAAATTTATAACCAAAAAGACGCCGAAGGCTTCATAAACCTATGGGGACTTCCAACAAAAGTTCAATCTTTAATTAGAAAAAAATAAATTCAATACTAAGCAAACCAACGTATCATAAAGAAAGTGCAAATTGTTTTGCTGATTGCTTTTTTTGTTTTTAATAAATAAAAAATAGCACCTGACCCAAAAACAGTACTGACTCTTATTTTGACGTCTTTAAAGTTGATAAAAACGCTTCCAATTCTTCGGACTTTAACAGTTTTGATAACAGAAAGAACACAACAATTGCTGAAAGTATAGCAATCGGAACGTTAATAAGTAAATTTGAGCAAAGCTTAACGGCAAAAAAGGCCGCTATGGCACCTAAAGTAGAAGAAATAAATGTTTTGCCAACACAATACCAAATCTGTTTAAACCCAAATGAGCCAATTTTTTTGTTTAGATAAAAAATCAATAAAAAAGTGTTAAGATAAGAAGCTATTGACGTCGCAAAAGCTAACCCACCCACTCCTAATGGGCGCATTAAAACGACACACAAAAAAACATGAGCAATCATAGACCAAGCAGCCATTTTTACAGGAGTTTTTGTGTCTTGGAAAGCATAAAAAGCATTTGCAAAAATTTTTGAAGCCGAGTAAGCAGGAAGTCCTAATGAATAATAGAATAAAGCAGTGCTAGTCATAATTGAATTAGAAATATCAAAATGTCCTCTTTCAAATAAAAGACGCACCGCTTCAAAACCAATTGCACTCAACCCCAACATAGACGGAAGCAAAGCGAACAAACTAAGTCGAATAGAAAAATTAAGAGACTTTTTAAAACTGGAAATATCTTTTTGAACATAAGATTCTGAAAGAGTCGGAAGTGAAACGCTTGCAAGAGCAATGCCAAATATCGCAAGTGGCAATTGCATAATTCTGTTAGAATAGTAAAGCGACGTTATTGAACCACTTTCTAAAAACGACCCGCAAATAGTGTCTATAAAGCTATTTATCTGATCTACAGAAAGACCCAGCACAGATGGCACCATCAGAAAAAACACTTTTTTTAATGCTGGATGATTAAAATTAAATTTAAATTTTAAATGAAACCCAAAAAATCTCAATTTTGGGTATTGCACTAATAAATGCAAAAATCCACCAAAAATTACACTCACCGCAAGACCTTTAATTTGATTTTGCTCAATCAAAAATGGTGCAACAGAAAGCATGTAAAAAATTTCTGAAATACTTAATGCCGATGGTGCAAAAGCCGACAGAAAAAAGGAATGCAAGACATTCAAAACAGCCGAAAGAAAAGCGGCAAGACAAATGAAACATATAAACGGAAACATCAATTTTGTAAGTTCTACTGTAAGCTGCATTTTTTCCGGGTTATTGGCAAAACCCCAAGCTATCGCTTTAACTAAAAACGGCGAGAAAAAAATTCCTAAAACAGATGCAATGACCAGAACTAAAACTAAAGCAGAAAAAACAACATTTAAGAAATTCTGCGTTTCGCTTTTTCCTTTTGTGTGAATATATTCGGTAAAAACTGGAATGAAAGCCGCCGAAAAAGCACCTTCTCCAAAAATTCTTCTGAAAAGATTAGGTATCCTAAAAGCCGCGTAAAATGCGTCTGCAAAAACACCAGCTCCAAAAAAATTAGCCACAAGCATATCCCTAATGTAACCTAATATTCTTGACAACAATGTACCGAAAGCTGTTTGTTTTGCGTTTTTTGTTAAAGTTCTGTATTGCATTTTATTAAACCGATCCTTTTATACTCACTACACGTGCAAAGCTACTAATTACTGGTACAATATGTTTGCACAAAACTAATTGTTATGGCAGTTGATTATTAGCTAAAACCGCATCCTTTTGAAATTTTACTATCGATCAAAGAAATAGCGAAATTTCGTGACCACATGTCTGCATTGACAGAAGTTCTTACAGAAATTCTTTTGCTTGGACTGTATGCTTCTACCGTGTTGTTTACGACTCTTGCAATGTCTGTAAATTTAATTTTTCCATTTAAAAAAGCACTGACAGCTATTTCGTTTGACGCATTTAATACAGCAGGATATTGCAATCCTTTCTTTGCACAATCATAAGCAAGTTGCAAGCATGGAAATTTTCTAAAATCCGGTTTAAAAAATTCTAATTTTTTTAACTGAACTAAATCTAAAGATTTTATATTCGAAGTTACTCTTTCAGGATAAGTTAGAGCGTATTGTATGGGTAGCCTCATATCTGGGTTTGACAGCTGAGCTATAACTGCTCCATCATTAAACTCAACCATTGAATGAACTGTAGATTGAGGATGAATTAAAATTTCCACCTTTTCTATAGGTACACCAAAAAGCACAGATGTTTCTATTGCTTCGAGACCTTTATTCATAAGAGTAGCACTATCCACGGTTATTTTTTTTCCCATTTTCCACGTTGGGTGCACAAGTGCCTGCTCTAATGTGATTTTAGAAAAATCTTTCTTGTATTTATAAAAAGGACCGCCTGAAGCCGTAAGTAAGATTTTTTTTATTTGAGATTTTTTAGCACCACAACAGCATTGAAAAATAGCAGAATGTTCGCTATCTACAGGTAAAATTTTAACGCCATTTTTTCGTGAAAGCTCCATCAATTCCAACCCAGCACAAACCAAAACTTCTTTATTCGCAATAGCAACATCCTTTTTTTCTTTTACAGCCTTAAAAATTGATTTTAACCCCGCAGCACCTACAATAGCAGCAACTATCATATCGGCGTTTGGAACACTTACAATTTCTTCCAACCCTTTATCGCCTGAAAAAACTGTAGTTTTAAAATTATTTCTTTTGAGCCAAATTTTTAAGTCTTTAGCATCATCAAAATTGCCAACGCAAACATATTTAGGGTGAAACTTTTTAATTTGATCTTTTAAAACGAGGATGTTTTTTTTTACAGAAAGCCCGACCACAGAAATGTTTTTTAATTTTGAAACAACGTCTAAAGTTTGTCCGCCTATTGAACCGGAAGAACCTAAAACCACTATTCTTTTCACTTGTAACCCCAAAAAAATGTTAACATCCAATACAATACAGGAGCGGCAAAAAGATAAGAATCAAATCTATCTAAAAAACCGCCATGTCCAGGAATTGTACTTCCGGAATCTTTAACATCAGCATCTCTTTTCATAAGCGATTCAGCAAGGTCGGAAAATTGTCCGACGATGGCAATCATAAGCCCAATGAGTGCTGCTTTCAAAACGCTAAAAACAGAAAAAATTAAAGAACCAAAAATCACTGCTGAAATTATTCCAAAAACTATTCCAGCAATTGCCCCTTCTACAGTCTTTTTAGGGCTGATATTTGGGACAAGCTTATGTTTTCCGTACATTCTACCAAAAGCATAGGCAGCAGTATCCAAAATCCAAACCGTAAAAAACAAAACCAAAATTATCTGCATGCCACTTGACAATTCTCTTAAAAAAACCATGTTTGCCAAAGTTATGGGTATAAAAAAAGTACCTAAAAAAGAAACCGCTATGCGCGACACCCCGTGTTCTGTGTTTTTACCCAGCACCTCAATAATAAAAAAAACTAAAGGAATTGCAACTGACCACACACTCAAGTCTCTAAAAATAAAAATTACATCTCTGACATTTATAAACTTAGCCAAAGGAGTAAAAAATTCCATTAGCAAAACAGCATTCCATGTAACTTTCGGCACAGCAAAAAATATGAAAAGCAGACTACCTGCAATCAAAGCAGTTTTTTTGTGAGGATTGTATTTTGAACAGATACTAAGGTACTCCTTCAGGCAAAAAAATGAAATGGCAAATATCATAAGCGAGAACACCCAGCCACCATAAAACACACAAATAAAAACGAAAGGTATCGCAATTAAAGCCGTCAATATTCTTGTTTTTAGCATTTTTCCCGCTTTGCAGTGATGAGTCCCTGCTATAGCTACTTGTCCATGCACAAAAAGATATTAAGAGTAAATGCAAAAATCACATTTTAATACCCGCAGAATCAAATACTCAATCAATACCTAATACTTTTATTTTTTATGCAAGTTTCTATCAAACTTAATGCTTCGCCTGCTTCCATAGATATAAACACATCTGTAACAGAATCAGTAAAAGCAGATGGCTGAATATTTATCTCAATTATTTGTGATCCATTCTGCTTTGCCAAACCAGGAAGACTAGCAGCAGGGTAAACAGTACCAGTTGAACCTATTATAATCATAACATCACATTGTCGGCAGTTTGATACGGAATTACTCATATCAAACTCTGGCAACATTTCACCAAAAAACACAAAATTAGGTTTTAATAAATTATTACATTTTAAACATCTTGGAGGTTTTTTTAAATCAAAATCATCTACTGAGTACTGCAAACCATCTTTAGCACAACAAAGCACTGAAGCATTCCCATGAAGCTCATAAACTGTCTTGCTTCCGGCTTTCCTATGGAGGTTATCTATGTTTTGCGTAATTACAGATTTCAAAAACCCAGATTTTTCCAACTTGGAAAGCACAATATGTGCACGATTCGGTTTGGCCTTTAAAGTCATTTCGTAAAACCCATCGCAAAGCATACTCCATGATTTTTGTGGGTGCAATCTAAAGTAATTTATATCGAAAAGTTTCTCCTCATATCTATTCCAAATACCATTCTCGCCTCTAAAAGGCAAAATTCCGCTCTCAACGGAAATACCAGCTCCCGTAAAAGCCACGCAATATTTTGAATTTAAGATTTTCTCAACAGCAAAATTGACAAGATTTTTCATTTTATTTGATAGCTTACAAACATAGTTTTTGCGAAATCAGTCTGTCACAAAAAAACGAAATGCACTATAAAAGCAATTTAGCATCACTCGTTTTATGACTTCTGCACTGTAAAAAATCATTTAGAGTACTCTTATATATGTCTGTCCTGAAGATGTTTTTATGAAACCACTCAATTCTAAATTCAAAAGTGCACAATTAACTTTTGAAATATCGGTGTTTAGTTTCTGTGCGATAATATCAGGATGCAAGCCATCTGCATCTTGTTCTATTAGATCTAATATCTTATTTTCAAATTTATCTGAGGAATAAGCCTTTGTTTTAATACTACTTTCATTTTTTTTTGACCAGTCCATATAATCGGCAACAATGTCAGGACTCAAAGCAGGAAAAGCACCATTGGAAATAAGAGCATTTGTTCCCTGCGACATCATAGAGTGAATATTACCCGGAACAGCAAAAACATCTTTGCCATATTCAGCACCAATTCTTGCGGTAATTAAAGAACCACTTTTTAAATCTGCTTCTGTAACTAATATAGCCTCTGCAAGACCAGCTACTATTCTATTCCTTTTCGGAAAATTTCCTTTATCTGGTGGAACATGTAAAGGGAATTCACTTATTACAGCACCATTTTGTGCAATTTTCTCCTGCAAAAACCTATTTTCATTAGGATAAAAGACAAGTAAACCATTTCCTAAAACAGCAACCGTACGTGAATTGTTTTCCAGTGCTGCAAGATGAGAATGTGTATCAACGCCTCTTGCCAGACCAGATATTATAGTTATTTTCAGCCTAGCAAAATAACTTGCAAATTCCGATGTAACCGTTTTCCCGTAAGGCGTTATTTTTCTTGAACCAACGATAGCTACAGAAGAAATGTCTTCTTTCGTTATCTTGCCTTTTACATACAAAACCAACGGCTTATCACTGAAGTGGTTTAAAGCGGTAGGGTAATCTTTATCGGTATAAAAAACTATTTTTATACCGGATTTTTCAGCAGTAATTAATTCTTGTTCAGCAATTTTGTGTAAAGAAGGTTTTAGTATAGAGTTCGCGATGTTGTCACCTATCCCACTGACAGAAAGCAAATCTTTCTTACTCGCCTTAAAAATAGCTCGCACATCACCAAACTTTTCTATGAGCTTTGAGATTCGTACATTTCCTACATCACCTGTGAGAAATAATTTCAACAAACTTAACTTTTCCTCATCCATATCCGCATGCTAAATAATTAATTTATGCTTGTCAAAATTCCAAGCTATCTCTAATGATTGATGTTTTTATATGCTTAATTTGCCAACTTAAGCTTGATTTGTTTATATTATCTACATGTGTTGCTGCTACTTCTATAAAAAACGCCACGTCTGTCTCTTTGTTTACAATTTTAATCTTAACTTCTCCATACAAAAACCTACGAAGTATAAAGAATCCGAATTTCTTAAATTGTCAGAATTTGCATTGTATGAAATCTCACACTGCAACGTTTCACAATATATTTTTAAAAAATTCAGTAAGCTTACATCATATTTTCTAAGTATTTTATTTAAAGTTATGCTTTCGGGTTTTTGAATTAGGTTGCAATCTTTACCTTCTAAACTAAACGCTGAAACGCAACCTCCTTACAAAATTAAGAGAATTAAAATTAATAGTTGCTTTTCTACTACCTTTTATCGCAGCATTACTTTCTACAGTACAATGGCGTAATACGTATTTGCATAAGTGAATGCTTCCTTGCTAATTTGCTGATAGATTACAATACCCTGTTTTTAGAATTCCGGCACCACTCGCATAACAAACAGGGCAAAAAAAATAATATCTTTGTTTACTTTCACAGCACACAAGCAGTGTTTGACTTTTAAGAACAAAAAAGTATAATCACCAGAGATCTAAATATGCATAAGGTGGATTAAATAACTATGGGTACCATAATGAACACAAAAACTTATTTGCCAAAAATTGATGGAATTGAAAGAAAATGGCACCTGATAGATGCCGAAGGAAAAGTGTTGGGTAGGCTTGCTGTAGAGATTGCCAATCTTTTGAGGGGAAAAGGTAAGAGTTTTTACACAAACCACATAGATTGTGGTGATTTTGTTCTTATTATAAATGCTGCTAAAATTAAACTCACTGGTAAAAAACTTGACCAGAAGACTTATTTCACATTTTCAGGTTATCCAGGAGGTGCAAAGTTTACGCCATATTCCGTCTTGATGAGCAAGCACCCACAAAAAGCTTTGTTTTCGGCTGTTAAAGGTATGTTGCCTAAAAACAAGCTTGCAAGCAAACAACTTACAAGGCTTAAAGTTTTTAAAAATGCTGTCCACAATCATCAAGCTCAAATTCCAACTAAAACGGTAAATCAAATAGGAGAATCTGTAAATGACTAGCGTTAGATACTTATCGGTAGGTCGTAGAAAGTGTGCAGTAGCAAGAGTGCGAATATCGCCAGATGGAAGTGGCAGAATAGTTGTTAATGATAAAACTGTTGACGACTACTTTGGTGGATTGGAAAGATTGAAAAAATTTGCACTTAAACCATTTGAAATTTGGAACGGTGCAAAAAATTACGATTTTTATGTAAATGTATACGGTGGCGGAATTAGCGGTCAAGCCGGAGCAATAAGCCATAGTTTATCTAGAACCTTTCTGAAAATAGATGAAACGTTGAGACCTATTTTAAAAAAAGCAAATCTTTTAACTAGAGATTCAAGAATGGTAGAAAGAAAGAAACCGGGAAGACCGAAAGCAAGAAAACGTTTCCAATTTTCTAAACGTTAATTTTATACTTGCTGCAATTTCAGCTGTTAATGCAATTTTGTAAAATAGTTCCGACGTAGCTCAATGGTGGAGCAATCGGCTGTTAACCGATCGGTTGCTGGTTCGAGTCCAGCCGTCGGAGTTGACTGCGTTGTTATCTTTTCTTATTGCTTCGTTATGCACTCATCTTAACCACAGGTCGTATTTTAGCATCCAAAATTTCACCACATGGTTCTGAATGCTGCCGTTCTTAAACTAAAAGCAGCAATCCAGCTTAAACAATGATATCAATGATTCTTGATGTATCTTAAAAGACCAACTTGAAAATACATGTGCTATCGATAGTGTATTTGCACCAACATTTGCTTTTTATAGCAAAAAATTTAGGCTACCGTTAATTTTTTTTATTTTGGTAGCAGCATCATTTTGGCGGGCTTTTATTTTATCAATTTCAGATTGAGGTGCTCTTTTTGTGAAATTCTCATTTTGAAGAGTGACGGTTGTTCTTTCAAGTTCTTGCTTTGCATTGGATAATTCTTTTGTAAGTCTCAGTTTTTCTTTTTCTATATCAATTAGCCCTTCAAGTGGAAGAAAAATTTCAAAACCACCGACAACCTCAAGTGCTGAGTTTTTGGGTCTTTCAATGTTTTTCCCAAACTCTATAGAATTTATTTTTGCAAGACGTTTTATGTAATCTTGATTTTCTTTTACAAGACTTGTATTTTTATCGTCTAATATATTAAATAAAGCACTGATTTGGACAGATGGAGAGATATTCATTTCACTTCTTAAAGTTCTTATGTTTGAAATTATTTCTTGAATGGCGCTCATTTTGTTGAGGGCAGTTTCTTGGAAAAATTCTAAAGAATCATTTGAGAAATGACTTTCGGCAATTATCTGGCAATCTGGGTTGTTTAAAATCTGCCAAATTTCTGAAGTTATAAAAGGCATTATGGGGCTTGCAAGCTGTAAAAAAATTTTCAAAATATATATCAAAATGGAAAGGACTTCTTTTTTTGTTTTTATATCGTCAGACATTATGCGGATTTTAGAGAGTTCTATATACCAGTCACAATATTTAGTCCAGAAAAAATCGTAAATTTCCCTTGCAGCGGAATCTATATTATAAGTTTCGTAAAAAGATTTTATTTTTTTTGAACTGTTTTCAAATTCTGACAAAATCCAAATGTCTGCAAGTTCTGACGGGCAAAATTTATCATCGAGGCTGTCAATTGCATCTAAATTCATTATTATAAAACGGGAAGCATTCCATATTTTATTTGCGAAATTTCTTGCCGCCAAAAAAGATTCGTCTGAAATTTGCATATCTCTTCCGGGAGCGGCAGCTTGAGCAAGAGCAAATCTTAAAGCGTCTGTTCCAAAATTTTCCATAACGCCAATCGGATCAATAACATTCCCTAAGGATTTAGACATTTTTTTCCCATGTTTATCTCTGACAATTCCGTGTATAAAAATATCTTTGTAAGGGATATCACTTCTTAACTCAAGTCCAAATTGCACCATTCTTGCAACCCATAAATATAGAATTTCATGACCTGTGGCAAGCGTGGAGGTTGGGTAAAAGTAATTTAAAGATTCATTGTTTTCATCTTCACCCCAACCCAAAACGCTTAAAGGCCATAACGCAGACGAAAACCATGTGTCTAAAACGTCCTCGTCTTGGGTAAAATTTTTGCCTTTACAATGCGGACATTCTTTAGGTTCTTCAAAACTTGCAATAGGCGGACACTCATTTTTATTGCCTTTGTCGTCAATGCAATAAAATACAGGAATTCTATGCCCCCACCAAATTTGTCTGCTTATACACCAATCTCTTAAATTTTCAAGCCATAAAATGTATGGTTTTTTCCAAGAAGACGGGTAAAATTTTGTCTTTTCTTCATTTGCAACGTCAATTGCTTTTTCGGACATTTCTTTAACATTTAAAAACCATTGATGAGACATTATCGGTTCTATCGCAGTAGAGCATCTATAACATCTTCCTATTGCATGTTGATAAGGTTCAACTTTTTCTAAAAAATGTGTTTCTAGCTCTTCTGCTATTTTTTTTCTGGCTTCCAACACGGTAAGCCCTACGTATTTACCGTCAACATTTATCATTTTTCCGTCAGAATCTATAATTTCAATTATTTCGAGGTTATGTCTTTTTGCAATTTCATTGTCCGTGCTGTCATGTGCTGGAGTAACTTTTACAGCACCTGTTCCAAAATTTTTATCGATGATAAAATCTGAGACAACTTTTATTTCTTTATTGACAAGCGGTAAAATCAAAATTTTTCCGACAAGATTTTTATATCTTTCGTCATCAGGATTTACGGCAACTGCCGAATCGCCAAGTAAAGTTTCAGGCCTTGTAGTTGCAACGACGATGAAATCGTTAGAATTTTTGATAGGATATTTTATATACCAAAGATTGCTTTTTTCATTTTCGTATTCAACTTCAATGTCTGATAATGCCGTTGTGCATCGCGGACACCAATTTACAAGTCTTTTCCCGCGATAAATAAGCCCTTTGTTGAAAAAATGAATGAACGTTTTTTTCACAGCTTTTGAACGACTCTCATCCATTGTAAACGCAGTTCTATCCCAATCAAGTCCACAGCCGAGTTTTTTCAACTGATTTAAAATAGTGTCGCCTGTTTCATTTCGCCATTGCCACATCTTCTCTAAAAATTTTTCGCGTCCCAAATCATATTTTGTTTTTCCTTCTTTTTTTAGCAATTTCTCAACAACATTTTGCGTAGCTATTCCTCCATGGTCTGTTCCAGGAACCCATAAAACATTAAACCCTTGAAGTTTTTTAAAACGAATTAAAATATCTTGCAAAGTGTTGTTTAAAGCATGCCCCATATGAAGAGAACCCGTGATGTTAGGCGGAGGTATCACTATAGTAAAAGGTTTTTTGCTTTTATCAGGTTTTGCTGAAAAAATTTTCTTTTCTATCCAAAAATTACACCACTTTTTTTCAATTTCTTTAAATTCATAAACTTTGTTCATTAGAATTTCCTTTTAACACTGAGTTTATCCAGTTTTGTTTATATTGGCTTTCCAATTTGTCGACTTTTTCCAATTCTACTTTTTGCAATTTCAAAATAATTATCATCAATTTCTATTCCAATAAATTTTCTTGCCAATTTTTTTGCAACAGAGACCGTTGTGCCACTAACCATAAACGGGTCTAAAATGGTGCCGCCAATTTTACTGACTAATAGTATAATACGTTCCAATAATGTTTTCGGTTTTTCCGTTGGATGTTCCATTATGTGTTTTTCCGCCGGAATCTCCCATAAATTTTTCATTTGTTTTCCTCCATTTAATCCTTTTGCGGTGCCATAATCAAAAAAATAATTTTTAGTTTTACTTGCAAGCCATATCAATTCCGCTCCCGATAAATTATAGTGTAGTCGGCGAAAATTATATCTATACTTTTATCAGGAATATCTTTTATAAAAGTAAAAACATCGCCGTGTTTTAATATCATACCGTTTTCCATGGTTTTAATTTCAAACGCTCCTTTGCAATAATAATATATTGTTCGTTTTTTTCAATTCCTATCCAGTTGCGGTTTAATTGTTCTGCTACTTTTCCTGTTGTGCCTGTTCCGAAAAAAGGATCAAGCACTATGTCGTTTTCATTCGACGATGCGCGAATAATTAACTCTAATAATTTTTCAGGTTTTTGCGTTGGGTGAATAGATCTGCCATCATTACCTTTAATGCGCTCTGTTCCTTGCACAATCGGCATTTCTATAAAATCAAGAAAATCTCGCATCTGCTTATTGTTGCCTTCTTTTGTTTTACGAGGGTTAAATTCTTTAATTTCATTGTACTTAAAAATCCAGTTTTTGCCTTTTACGAACCAACACACGAATTCGGTCGAATGAGTAAAAGTCCTTTTGGTGATATTCGGCATAGCATTAGTTTTATACCACGTTAAAATGTTGTTAAGTTTGAATCCAACCTTTTTCCCTTCGACAAGTATCTCTCCGATATTATGTTGTGTACAGGAAATATAAAGGCTTCCATTAGATAAAAGAATTTTATGGCAAGCGTCCAACCAGTCCGCCGTAAAAGTTACATAATCTTCATAGTTGAATGTGTCCCATTTCTCATTCATTTTATAATATGACCCACCTGTTTTATTGTTCGTTAAATCAAGCGTTTTACCAGAAAGATTATAGGGTGGATCAGCAAATACGAGATTTATAGAATTCTCTTGTATTTGTTTTTTTAGAATCTGAATACAATCACCCTGTATAATTCGGTTAAGCGGTAATTTATGTGGCAATTGATTTTCCCCATTTTTTAATGATAATTGGAATAGACATCAGCCAATCATCAGATTTTGTAAGTCCTGACGATGAGGAAACTATAGAATCAAACAATTCTTGTGTTTTTTTATGTAACAAAAAATAGGCTTTATTTTGCTTTTTTACTTCATATAAATAATGCAAAATTTCAATGAATTGCTGAATAGTTATAGGGATAATTTTTTGTTTTTGTCCTTCATATTCATATTTTACAGAAAACCGAAATGTGTTTCCAGTATCACTGGGCATTTTAGTAGCGATAAAAATACAATATGACTGTTTTTTATTATGCACCGTTTCAAAGTCACTGAAATGTCGCATCACTGGCTGTCCTTCGTTAAACCATTGGGAACGGTTACTTAATAATGTTACCTCTAATTTTGTTTTTGTTTCCCACGGCAATTCTGGTCGTGTAGCATCGCCCAATAAGTTGTATACTCCGCCGATGATGAAAATTCTTTTGCAGATGCGTTATCAATTTCAAGAATTGAACCAATCTCTATTCTCTGGCGGTGGGTCCAAGCCAATGCAATAATCGTTTCCTAGCAAACAGAAAAAGCGGGATTGAAAACAACATCAGTCTTAAATTCTCTTTTCTTTTACAAGTTGCCAATAATGACGTCCCAAAGCCGTTAGTTTACATGCTTTAGATTTCATTGCCGCGAAATACATGTGTTTTGCACCATATGGAACTACTAATCCAACACTTTGTAATTGTTGCAATTTCTTGAAAATGACTACATGTTCTTTAGTCGCATATGGTTTAATAACCTTATGTGTAACACCTGAAGAATTGGTGTACTCAAAAGATGGATCAAGCAGAAATTTATCGGTAGTAGATGGAAAAAATTTAACTAGTTCACTTAAAGTCTCTGTAGGAACCTGAGGAACTACTGTTCGTAGAGATGTGAATCTTGTTACATTCGTTTTAAAAACAGGGCGTTGATCCCATGGACCTAAAGATTGATCAATAAATGCATAAACACTTCCCGGAGTTACGTGACCTCTTATATCGGCGGCTCCTCCATTAAGTGCCTCAAGCAAAAGATTAGTAAAAACTCCATGTCCATTTATCTCTATTGCCGATTCCGTATCTTTACTCGCAGTCAATATAGACAATCCTCCAGACAAGGAGGCTGTATTGGCATCTTTGCTTATATTTCCCATAAACCCGGAATGACAACAATCTAGGATAATAATTTTATCTTTGATTTTTGATTCATTGGCAAGGATTAAGATTTCATGCATAGACACACCTTCATCGTATCTCTTGAAATCAGGTGTAACTATGTACCCTCCGATTTCATTTATAAAACCATGACCTGAAAAATAGAACAATGCTGTATCACAATCTCCGCTAAACAAAATACTAATTAGATCTTTTAATCTAGATTTTGAAGCAGTGTCCGTTTCAAGTCTCACATCAAAATTAGGTGACTCGTCACCGTTTTTTTCAAGTAACCGCGAAACACAGGTTGCATCCTTGATGCAACCTGATAATGGTAATGACGGATAGCTATTTATACCAACACAAAGTGCTTTTTTCACTTGTTTTTGCCTATTCCCATGCATGTTTCTATTGCCAATGCAATTTTATTCCATTCCCATGTAAATGTACAACTACGCGATAGACCGTCTGGCAGATTACTGGTTTCATCCGCTCCATCGACATATACTCCAAAAACCGGAACATCTGCGACCTTCGCAAAAGCAATTTCTTTTGCAACGCCTGTTGCCGAAGCCATCGTTTTTCCCACAAGTACAATCAAAATATTGCACTTTTTAATTTTATCGGCAATTGATTGTTCCCACTGGATTAGAGGTAAGGACGATTTTGAAGACCAATCTTCAATGCTAAACGGAGTCCTTGAATTTCGAGCTTGTCCTACAAAAAGATGTTTCTCCGCTTCATTGTGATCAAAATCAAAACTGATAAATGCTCTTGGGGTTGTCATTTTTTATCTCCTTTAATATTTCCAAATTTTGGCAAACGCCTTAAATTTCTACACTAATCTAATTTTTTTATTCGCTACAAACTTAATTTTTCACCAAACATAAGTCTCTCTGAACGCCAAAGCGAGTGTAATGAGGTGAGTGCCGAAAATGAGTACATGCTTAAAAACAACCCATACTTCCATTCGCTATGTGAAATCTTAATTTTACTCTTTGAATAATTTTTATAATACACAGTTATAGTTTTTCTCGAAACGAAGCACTGTGTTTTGTTGCTTTTTATTAGTTTATGCTCCACGCAATGCTTAAGATTTATAACCAAGCAGCCAGTTAGTCTACATAAATTATAGAATTCTCGTCCGGAGGTTTGAGATTTTTTTCTTTAGCAAACTTATGCATTTTTTCAAGCGAAAGGCTTAAAGCTATATCGGACTGAATGTCTTCATTCTCAGAAACTATATTTTCAAGAGCATGTTGCAAAATAGAAATTTTTTCTCTGCTCCTTGTTATATGTGCCTTTAAAAACACTTTTAAAAAAAGCAAAACTATAACAAGCATAACAATATTTCCTATAAAAATAGATTTGCGTGAATGCATTTGCCACCCTCGTGTTTTCCGTATTGCTTAATAAGAATCTAACTCTACACCAACAGCAAGTTCTAAAGCATAGTAGCTATTGTTTAAATTATAAATAATTTCAGCACTGCTTTCTGTTAAAATATTTGTATCCGACAAATTTTCCAATAAAAGTAAGTTTTTCCAAAAATTATATTCCATAAAAGATTTTTCTATATTAAATCTGACATCATCTCTAACTTTAACGTTATTTAGAGCAGCTTCTCTTTCTTTTATCTGTTCTTGCTTTAACCTTTCGTAATTTGCTTTACCACCAAGAATCGGAATGCTTGCCACAATTGCACCGTACCAACTGCTTTTTTCACCAACAATTTTTTCACCTGTCCACTCTTGGGAAATACCTGCAGAAATAAAGGGAAGCGTTCTAATTGAGAGCAAATCAAGCGATACATCTTCGTCAATATCACTAAACTGCAAATTTTTAAATCTATCGTTGAATTGATAAGCAAGCAACAAGCATTTCTCTAAACTGATGTTTTTTATTTTAGGGTTAAAATCGCCAGAAATTTCTACATTAGTATTAAGCTCAAGACCTATTGCCCGCAACAAATTTAAAACAGCTTTTTTGTATTGAAACTGCTCAGACATAATTCTGCGCTTTACATCCGCAGTATCTTTTTTCTTGCTTAATTTTTTATCCCCATAAATTTGCAATAACTCTCTATGGTAAAGGATTTCATTGAAAGACATTTTTACATCTGTTACCACTTTGAGTTTAACTAACTCTTCTTCAATTTGAATTCTCTTTAAATTTTGTTTAGCGGTTTTGTTTGCAGCACTTATTCTTCCACCGGTATAAATATTTTGCCATGCAGATACTCTAGTAGAGTAATGAATTTTTTGATTACCTTGAGGAATATAGATTGAACTTTGGGAAAAGTTGATTGAAGCTATTTGGGCATTTGAGTTATTGAAAGAAAGTATAGCTAAATTCAAATCTGCCTGTGGAAAATAAAAAGAACGCATTTCAGAAAGCTTTGATTTGGCATATTCTATTTTTTTTTGATGAGAAAGAATATCCGAATTTACATTTAAAGCTGTTTGAATGCTTGAAGTTTCCGTTAAAACTTTATCTACGCCTTGCGCAAAAAGTGGATAGCTAAAATTTTGTCGCAAAACAAAAATTAAAAAAAACGAAATTGATAAATATTTCATAAAATTTTTCGTTTAAGGTTTTTTATTTGACAAAAAATTTGTTTTTTTGATGTTCCGCCATAAGAGGTTTTTGAAAGGACAATGTTTTTTAAATCTATACAAGCAAATACATCTTTTTTGAAAATTTTTGAAAATTTATTCAATTCTTCAATAGAAAGCTGATTTAAATTTTTTGAGTTTTCTATACAGTAAGACACTATTTGTTTCACTTTTTCATGGGCAGTTCTAAAAGGCACACCACGTTTTGCTAAATAATCGGCAATTTCAGTGGCCGCCATAAAGCCGTTTTCGGCACTTTTTAAAGTCCTTTTTTTTATAAATTTTAAACTTTCTACCATATCGTTTATAACTTTTAAACAAATTTTTATACTGTCTAATGCGTCAAAAACAGGTGGCTTATCTTCTTGTAAATCTCTATTGTAAGAAAGCGGAAGAGATTTTATTATAGTGAGCAAAGCTGTCAAATTGCCCAAAATTCTGCCGGATTTGCCTCTAATTACTTCAGCACAGTCCGGGTTTCTTTTTTGCGGCATTATAGACGAGCCTGAAGTAAACTTATCGTCAAGCGTGATATAGTTAAATTCAGGGTTCATCCATAAAATTATCTCTTCGCAAAACCTTGTCAAATGCATAGAAGTTAAAGATGTGCAGAAAACAAATTCAACCGCAAAATCTCGGTCGCTTACACCATCAAGAGAATTTTCGGTGATATTCTTAAACCCTAAAAGTTTGGCACTGTAAATTCTGTCTATTTTAAAAGATGTTCCGGCAAGTGCAGCATTTCCCAAAGGTAAAACGTCAGTTCTTTTATAGCAATCTTCAAATCTTTCTTTATCTCTTTGTAGCATTTGTGCATAAGCAAGCAAGTTATGTGCTGCCGAAATTGGTTGTGCAGGCTGCAAATGCGTCCAACCTGGCATTATTATATCTATACTTTGAGAAGCTTTTTGTAGAAGTGTTTTTTGGAAGCTGTTTATAAGGTTTAAAAGATCCTTAATTTCATTTTTTAGGTAAATTCTTAAGTCTGTAGCAACTTGATCATTTCGGCTTCTTGCGGTATGCATTTTTCCGCCAACTGCTCCAATTCTACGAATAAGTTCTTTTTCTACAGCATAGTGGATATCTTCTGCTTCAGGAAGTTTCCACCCCTTATCCAAATCCTTCAGAATAGAGTTAAGCCCGGAAAGAATTTCGCGACCGTCAGATGAATTTATAATTTTACTTTTTACAAGCATTTTAACATGGGCAATTGAACCTGTAATATCTGAATTTACAAGTCTGTAGTCACAAGAAAACGACCCCATAAATTGCTCAAAATCTAAGTTATCCATTTCAAATTTTTAAATTACTTTGCATTCTTTTTGTTTTTTGTTGCTTTTTCAATAGATTCTTCCTGTAAGTTTTCTTTTGAATCTTGAGTAGACTGGACAACCGCATTGTCTACGTTTTCGCCAAAAGCCTTGTTTCTTATTTTTGTTTCTATCTCATCTGCAATACCCAAATTTTGCGACAAAAATATTTTTGAATTATCACGTCCTTGACCTAATCTTTCATTTTTATAGCTGAAAAAAGCACCTGATTTATCAACAATTTTATCGTTAACTCCCATATCCAACAAGTATCCCATTCTGTCAACACCTTGTCCGAAAATTATTTCAAATTCTGCTTGCTTAAAAGGAGCAGCAACTTTATTTTTAACAACTTTTACTCTAACCCTATTACCTAAAACTTCATCGCCCTTTTTTATGGATTCTATCCTTCTTATATCAAGTCTAACTGAAGAATAAAATTTTAAAGCAAGTCCGCCAGGAGTAGTTTCTGGACTTCCCCACATTACACCAATTTTTTGTCTCAATTGATTTATAAAAACGATTGAAGTTTTGGATTTTGATATGTTGGAAGTAAGTTTCCTAAGGGCTTGACTCATAAGACGTGCTTGAAGACCAACAAAAGAATCTCCCATTTCGCCTTCAATTTCAGCTTTAGGAACAAGTGCAGCGACAGAATCTACAACTATAATGTCAACAGCGCCAGAGCGGACAAGCTTATCAGCAATTTCAAGACCTTGTTCGCCTGAATCCGGTTGAGATATTAAAAGATTATCTATATCTACACCAAGTTTTTGAGCATATTCTGGATCCATAGCATGCTCGGCATCAATATAAGCAGCAACACCACCTAGTTTTTGAGCTTGCGCCACCATGCACAATGCTAGAGTTGTTTTTCCAGAAGATTCTGGACCGTAAATTTCTATAACTCTACCACGAGGTATTCCGCCCGTACCAATAGCAATATCAAGCGGAAGAGCACCAGTAGGGATGCATTCAACTTTTTCTTTCAAATGTTTCTCACCAAGACGCATAATAGCATCTCTGCCAAAATCTTTTTCAATTTGAGACAACGCTAAATCTAAAGCTTTAATTTTTTCGTCTTTTACCATAATTTCTCCTGTAAACAAGTCGTAATTTTAATTCTTTAAAACTTTATGGGGTGGGAATCAAAGATATGAATAAATTGCGGGGACAGGATTTGAACCTGTGACCTTCAGGTTATGAGCCTGACGAGCTACCGGGCTGCTCCACCCCGCGAATAGTGGTGGTTGTATCCAGTTTCACAAAGGATAGTCTTACCTTCGCGATTGTATAACAAAATTTTTGAAAAGTAAATACGGCAGGCAGATAGCATGATGCCAGCTTTTATAAAACCTAATCTGTTTGGTGTTTTTCACTTGTACAGTATTTATCCCAATTAAACAACAAGATATTTTAATACTTTCAGTGCACCCATGTGATTTTCTGCTATTGACCCATAAGCTTCAATGCAATTTTTCAATTCAAGACCGTTAGTGATGCGTAAAATTTTTTAACCTTAATGCTCGACTGTAGACATTCAAGTATCATTTTTATTCATAAAATTACGCCACAAGCTGCACAGCAACCAAAATTTCCAACATTAACTTATTCGTAAGCTGCTAATGCACAATTATAAATATCCTCTATTAAACGCAATCCTCCTTTGTATCCAAAGTAGGGCGTTGTAAGCACAAGTCTATAAGTTGTTGGGAGTCCTATTGAAACAAAATCAAACCCTTTATTTTTTGCAAACTGTTTATCCCAAGCACCGCCAAGCAGTAATCCGCGACCAACATTATTTGTTTTTTCTATAATACCTTGTGCAAGTCCACCGTCAGTCTGGAAATAAATTTCAATTTTTCTTTTATTTGAAATGCCTTTAGCTATATTTAATATATTATCTTGCATTTCTTTTGGAGTTTGATCCATTATAAATAGTTCCTTAGGAATTAAACCTACTTCTGTTAGAATAAATTTTGACATTCCAAGCACATAAGATGCGTCGCTTAAAATATGAAAATAGGACGGCAACCCATATCTAAATTCAAGGAGAAAAGTGGCCAAATTATCCATTTCCTCATAAAAATTTTTTTCTTCGCGGTCAATAAAACTTTTAGCTTTTTCAACAGACAACTGTGATCCGTTTTCATTTGCATAGTTAAGAAGTTCATTTAGAAATTTTGTCGTTTCATTACCGCCGATGGGAATGTAAGGGAATTGATAAAAAGGTTGGTTGTATTTTGCTTGAAGATTTTCAACAATTTCTTTGCCGTACCAAGGTGAAATCAAAACATTAAAAGCACTTTGTGGAATTCTTTTCCACTCGTCAATCCCATTAGAATAAGGACCAAATAAAATATTTGCCTTCAATCCTATTCCATCAAGAAGTCTTTCTATTTCTTTAAGATTTCCTTTCCAAAACGGATCCTGATAAGGTAATGAAGCAAAAACATTGACAACAGCTTTTTCTTTTGCTGCAGACCTGTCGTAAACTTTATCAACATACTGATCTATAACAGCATTTACAACTAAACTATGAGCAACATAATTGCTGCATTTAAAACCTGGCGTTTCAACATAAACTATAGGCTTTCCTTGCTGCACAAATTCGCTAACTACAGAATTGACGTCATCAGCCACAATAGACGAAGCACAACCAGTCAACACCACTTGCAAATTGCTGTCTAAAACCTTGTAAGAATTTTCAATAATTTTCTTTAATCTTTCTTCTCCGCCAAATACCACTTCGCTTTCGCTAAAATTAGAACATGGTGCTGTGCTGCCGCCCGCATAGCCAGTGGACCTTTCGAAAAAACCTTGAACCATAGTTCCACAACCCGGACCGGCATGTAAAATAGGCATTGCTTTTTGAATGGCTACGACTGTTTGCATCGCTCCTATTGCACACATAAATCTTTGTTGTTCAATTATATTTGACATCATTTTTCCCCAAGGAAAGTATATGGGTTCTGCTTTAGCCACCACTTAGAATAAGGATTTGATGTATGTTTTGCAAGGTTAGATACAAACTCATTATTTTCCATACAATCAAGCATTCTTTTTCCATAATTAACAAGACCCTCATAAGCCATACCATAATGCTCATCGCCAACAAGAAGTGATGGAATGCCAAGCTTTGCACCCCACAAAGTCATACCTCCGTGTCTTGCAAGCAAAATATCTGGTTTTATCCTGTTTAGTATATTTACAAGCTCAAATTCTTGCTTATTGCAAACATTATAATTTTCCACATCACCGTAATCATTGACAACATTTTGCAAAGCATCATTGCCTTGACAACCATTGTCGTAAATCGGATCGTGGTGGAAAATTGCGGCGCCTTGCGGTATCATTTCAAGTTCTTTCAATAATGCAAGTAAAGAGTGTCCGTGAGAAGCTCCTGCAGTAACATAAGCTGTTTTTCCTCTTAATTTTTCTTTTAATATTTCAATTTCAGCCATCCATTTCTCTTTTTCTTCTTTTATAAACTGTTCTGCTTCGCTCTCTTTTCCAGTCATTTGGCCAAGTTCTCTAAACCATCTGTCCGTCTGAGCAATTCCATAAGGCGGCGATACTCTTATTTCAGGAACGCCAAATTCCTGCTCTAAAGCCGCCGCAAGGTAAGAACCCAAAGTAGAGCATATTTGAACAGTCGCTATCGCCTCTGACGACATTCCGATATCTGCAATTGTGGCATAAGGAGTCAAATAATTTGCTCTAAGTCCTAACCTTTTAAACCATTTTCCAAAAGTATCGCTTCCCCAAAAGTTTATTATATTTACTAAATCATTCTGTTTTTTTTGAGGTTTTTTTATTAATTTCCGTGCAACTCCGTGGTATCCGGAATCAAAGCCTGAAGTCCAAATTTTAGAACGAAATCCTTCACAAAAAATAGCAACCACCGGAACGCCGATTTCAGCTTCCGCTTCTTCTGAAATCCCTGCCACATCATCGCCAATGATTCCAGATGAACATGTTGTTATTACAAAAATAGCATTCGGTTTTAAACGTCTGTAAACTTCTCTTATAGCTGCACTAAGTTTTTGATTTCCTCCATAGACGGTATCTGCTTCTTCCATGTTTGTGGAAAAAATATGTCTCTGCGAGGCGTTTTCAATACCTCTGTGATAACCGTTAATTTTATAGACATTTGAAAATTCGTGAAGACAGCCTGCACATCCAATCGGTCCGTGACTTATCACAACAGCATCTTTTATCAATGCGACAGTACAAGCTGCATTTGCCGTAGAACAACCAAGACATTGACTAAAAGACCGGTTTTTATCTTCTAACGTTCCATCTTTTGATTTGGTTACCAGTTCTTTTGCGGTCCCTTCAAACCCCGTAATAGATTTTAACCTATTTTCACGAACCTGAACTTCCGCAGCTTTTAGATTAATTTTACTCACAAACCCTCTCTTTCTACCTGCTTCCTTCACTGATTTCGCACCGTTTTATACTTTTTGATTTTTTTTGTCAAACCAGCAAAATTTTTTCTTGCAAGTTTTCTTAAAAAATAGCGGCTTTGATTCCCTCCCAAAAGATAGCAACTCCGTACGTCTTTAATTCCACCTTTCCTAAAGGGAAGCCATAAACCTTTAATTCCACCTCGCCTTTAATTCCACCTTTTTCTAAATGGAAGCCGTAAGCCTTTAATTCCACCTTTTTTAAAGGGGGTGTCCGATAGGGCGGGGGTTTTCGAACCTAAATTTTAATTTATAACTAAACGTTAAATCGATAGGTCTTAAAACCCCCGGCCGCTATCGCGCCCACCCCCTTTAAAAAAGTGGGAATAACAACACTGTCCATCCCTTTAATAAAGTGGGAATTAAAACCCACAAC
>JAITSO010000048.1 GCA_031287735.1 Elusimicrobiota bacterium
TGCCAAAATATCAAAAGAATAGACTGTAACGCTAAAAATTTCTGGGTCAGGGTGAAACGTAATTTTTGTTCCTTTATTATTAGTTTTACCGCTTTCTTTAACGGATCCAAGAGGTTTTCCTTTCGAATAATTTTGTTTATAGATTTTACCATTACGAAATACTTCCACTTCAAACGAATCACTTAAAGCATTTACGCATGAAACTCCTACTCCATGAAGACCACCTGAAACTTTATAAGAATTTTTATCAAACTTTCCGCCGGCGTGCAGTTTTGTCAAAACAATTTCTAATGCGTCAAGATATTTATATTTAGGATCAGGATGCGGTCCGACCGGAATTCCGCGACCGTCGTCAACAACTGTTATTGAATTGTCAGTATGAATGGTAACATCTATATTTTTGCAATAACCAGCTAATGCTTCGTCAATAGAATTGTCCACAACTTCATAAACCAAATGGTGCAAACCTTGCCCGCTTGTAGAACCTATATACATTGCAGGTCGTTTACGAACAGCTTCCAATCCTTCCAATATTTGAATATTTCCAGCCTCATAAGCAGCTTGTTTTTTTTCTTCTGACATTTATTTCTCCTTGCATTTTCATTCCCAAAATAAATCAGCTTTTGTTGCTGCAAACATGTGGGTTTTAGCCTATGATTTAAAAATTAGGGTGCTTTTGCACTATTGCTTCTCACAATATCCATTTACAACTCTTGCTAACTTACTGGAATTGATATTTTGTGTGTATGGGAAATACTTAACAGATACCCCTAGCAATTTGAGTTTTTCTTCATATTCAAGCCAACGTGGATTGCCTTTCCAATCATCACCAGAAAATAAGCTATTATAGTGAAGTTTTTCCCATGATTTGGTTTTGTCTAAATCGTCTTGTATTACTACCTCATCAACATACTTGCAAGCACGGACTATTGCAGCACGGTCTTTGTACGGAACAACTGGGTGCTTGTTTTTTGTTTTTGTTATCAATTCGTCTGTAGTTACGCCAACAATAAGCCGGTTGCAATTTTTTTTTGACTCTCTTAGCAAATTCAAATGTCCAATATGAAACATATCAAATGCTCCTGCCGTGTACCCAGTCACCTCCCCCCCGAATATCTTATTGCTACCAAGTTTTTCAATCATCGTGTTTATTTTTTCTAATTCTTCAAGATTGTAGTGAGGTGTATGAGCCGATATTCCCATATTGCTTGGCAGGTATTCCCATTTGCCGTATTGGTTGTTCAGATATAAATCCCATTTGTTTGGTACACAATATTCATTTCCTTCAAAATTTAATTTGAGTAGTGGAAATATGAAATCATTCGAGTAAATGCGTGGTAAGCACGATTTAAACTGCTCAACGCCAAATACAATGCCGCTACTTCCTTTAACAGCAGTGCTAAACGAGTTAATAATGGTGTTAAACATATTCATAATAGCTGACTCTCTACCACAAGTTTGGTTGGCAAAATTATTACTTTTACTGATATTGTCTATCTTTTTTCCAAATTCGTCATGTATTTTCATATTGTCCGCCCAAATTTTATCTTTTTGTGAATAGTCGCAATTGTCGTAAACAAATAAATCAACCCATATTGGTGGAAGTGTGCAATCACGAAAAACAACGCGGTTTGCTATGCAAGTGTGCCACGGAACAAAAATGCTTATAATTTCGATATCAGTGATATTTTCTGACACGTATTTTTTCAATTTTTCAAAGTCTGACCGCATAATACCTACATCCAGATCATCGTCCCAAGGTACAAAACCATTATGACGTGCTGCACCAAGCAAAGTTCCGCCATGTAACCAAAACCTTACGTTGATTTCTTTGCAAATGTCGGATAATTTTTCTAAAAGGCATGTGTTTAATAGTTGAATTTTAGCTGTTAAACCGCGGGGTTTTTTGCAGTCAGTTGCATCAAAAAATACATTCATAGCTACAGCTAAACTATTTTGAATTCTTCTATTTATGTCGTCGTTTACATTGCTGTATACGTCATGGCAAATTTTCTTAATAAATTTTGTAATAGCTTTTTTCATTTAAATATACTCTCTTAAAGTTCTGCTCCTTGTTGGATGTTTTAGCTTTCGCATAGCTTTTGCTTCTATTTGACGTACTCTCTCTCTTGTAATATCAAATTTTTTGCCTACATCTTCAAGCGTGCTGGGGTAACCTATGCCTATTCCATATCTTAAACTTATAATTTCAGCTTCACGCGGTGTTAGAGTACTTAAAACTTTTTTTAATTCTTGCTGGAGCCTTTGGTGTTCACTTTGTTTCATTGGATCCGGAACTTTATCGTCTTCAATAAAATCTTCAAGATGCGAATCTTCTTCCTCGCCGATAGGAGTTGCAAGTGATATTGGTTCTTGCATCATTTTTAAAATTTTGCGAACTCTTTCTGGCGAAAGCCTCATAGTTCTTGCATATTCTTCAATAGTAGGGGTTCTGTTTGTATTCTGCTGGAAATTTTTTCTCACTTTTTGTAATTTAGACATCAATTCTTTCATATGAACAGGTATTCTTATAGTGCGCGCCTGGTCGGCAATAGCCCTGTTAATAGATTGTCTTATCCACCATGTTGCATAAGTAGAAAATTTAAAACCTTTTTTGTATTCAAATTTTTCCACAGCTTTTGAAAGACCTAAGTTGCCTTCTTGGATTAAGTCAGTAAGTTCTAAGCTACTTAAAGATATATGTTTTTTAGCAATAGAGACAACAAGCCTGAAATTTGCTTCTATAAGCTTAGTTTTGTTTTGATGGATGGTTGTTTCAAGAGTTTTAATTTTTTTTGCAGTTTCTATCAGTTCTTCAGGAGTTATCACAAAACTTTCTTCTATAGAAGACAATTTAGATAAAAGTAACTTTGCCCTGCTACAATCTTCTCTGGCGTTATCAATAGGACAAGATATAAGTTTTTTTAAACTACTTTCATTAATTTTGCCTTTTTCGTAACTCTCAAAAATTGAAATAAATTTAGGAACAGGGTTTTTATGCTTGCGTTCAAGCTTTTTCATCTCATCTTTAACTTCATTTAATTTGTTGGCTATGTTCTTTATTTTGTTGATGAGTCTTTTAACCTTATCTTGATTTAAATTTAAATCTACAACTAATTTTATTACTTCAGAATTTATCGTCCCAATTTTTTCTTTTATTTGGGTTTTTTCTTCATTAGAAACTGTTTTTAACTTCAACTTGTTTTCTAACGCTTTCGTAGTTTTTTCGAGTTCTATTATTTTTTTAACTGTGGTTTTAATTTTTGAACTCATACCTTTAAGCTGTTCAGGAGATTTCTTACCTCTGGGCATAAGCTCTTTGGGTGTCATTTCTTGCTGGCTTATAAGCGTTTCCCAATTTTTAATTTCTTTTATGATGAGTGGAGATTCTAAAACTAATTGATTCAACTTTTTCTCATTTTCTCTAACATTTCTGGCAAGTTCCACTTCTTCTTCTCGGTTTAAAAGCGGAACTTTTGCCATATCAGTTAAATACATTCTCATAGAATCTATATATCTTTCGCTTTCAATAGGTTTTAATATTTGTTCTACACCTTCAAACTGGTCATCCTTGTATTTATCCACATCTTCGTTTTTATCTAAAACTTTAATGTCCAATGAATTTAACGTACCAAAAAAACCGTCAACTTTGTCGGCATCGTGGGCATTTTTTATGAGGCTTTGGTTTATATAGTCTTGCGTTAAATACCCCTGCTCTTTTCCAACATCCAATAGCTGCTTGAATGTTTGCTGATTTGTTGAATGTTTCGCACGGCTTGGAGTTTTTCTTCTATTACCAGAAGTTTGATGTTGCTGTTCAGTTTTTTCAACTTTTGCTTCCAACTTTTTTGACTTTAAATCAGATTTTTTTAATTTGGGTTTTGCCACATTTAAGCCTCACTTTTTTAATATTTTAGTTAGTTTGTTGTAGTCCTCTTGCATTTTTTCATACGAGCTAACAGCACATGCACTGCTTCCGACCTGTTCTACTGCTTTTTCTATTTCTGTTCTCTCCTTTTTTATTCTAGCGTATAACACATCTTTTAAAATCACTCTAAATGCTTCCTGAATGTCAGTGTATTGAATTTCATATATAGAAATTCCTGCCCACCAGCTTTTTTCTTCTTCAACTAAAAAGTTTTTTATTTCCGTGTTACTTAAACCTTTTTTTAAAAGACCAAACACTTTACTGCATTTTTTATCTATAAAAACATTTTGACCGATTTTGCTGATGAGTTCTACATTGCTCATAACATTACCGTTTATTTGCTCTAAGTTTTTAAAATAATCTGTCTCCAGAGTTTCTACAAGTGCTCTATTTTTTAAAATTACATGCAGTAAATTTTCTTCTAAAGTCAAAACTTTTTTGCTTTCTATTTTTGGCACAGTTTGTTGTGCGGAAGCCTTATTTTTCCTATAATTTTTAGTGCTTTTCTTTTTTAATTCTAACCGTACTGACACCTCGTCTACATGTAAATTTTGTGATATGGTTTTTATGTGTTCTGCTCTCAAAACATCATTTTTGCTTTTTATGCTAAATGATAGCAGCTCATCGATTATTTTTGCCTTAATTTCTGCTGAATACGCACGATCGTTTTTCAAAAATTTGGCTTTAGCACAACCTATCATAAAATCTATAGCACTTTTAGAGCTTTTTTCAATTAAATTTAAAAAACTTTCCTTTCCGTATTGGTTTAAATATTCGTCAGCATCAACTCTTTCTGGAAGTGCTGCAACTTTGCACTCTACGCCCTCCTCAATTAAAAATTCAAGTGCTCGTTGGGTAGCTGACCTGCCGGCACTATCAGAATCAAAGAGCAAAGTAACGCTGTCACAATAGCTTGAAACTATTTTCAAATGGTTTTTAGTAAAAGCAGTTCCTAAAGTTGCCACTGCTGTAGTGATGCCGAACTGATAAGGAATAACAACATCCATATATCCTTCAAGAACTATCATTTTTCTCTCTTTCCTAACAGAACCTAAATTTTGAAATAGACCATAAAAATTGGCAGATTTTAAATAAACACTGGTTTCAGGTGTATTTAAGTACTTAGCATCTTGGTTTGAAATGGTTCTACCGCCAAAGGCAACAACTCTACCTTGAACATCAAAAATTGGAAAAGTAATCCTTTCTGACATATATTCAAACAGATTTCCAGTCCTTGTTTTTACAGCTAATCCTGACAAGCAAACATCTTGTTGCGAAAAACCTCTTTTGAAAGCAGCATGCAACAGCTGGTGTTTAGGTGAAAACCCTATTTTAAATTTATCTATTGCATCTTTAGATACGCCACGTTCTTGAAGGTATGTTCTTGCTTTTTGAGCCATAGTGCTTTCAAGCAAATACCTGTTGTAAAATTTTGCAGCATTTTCCAAAATTTCAAAAATTTTAGTTTTCTGAGATTTTTTTAAGGTGTTTCCTTTGGTAGATTGAATTTCAATTCCTGCTTTTTTAGCTAACATCTTAACAGCTTCAATCCAAGTAATACCATCCATAAGCTCTATAAACTTAAATACATCACCACCTTTACCGCAACCAAAGCATTTGAATAGTCCTTTTTCTGAATTTACAACAAAAGAAGGTGTTTTTTCGCTGTGAAAAGGACAGCAGGCTTTAAAATTTCTGCCTACTTTTTTTAAATCCGGCAAATATTGACTAACAATGCTTTCTATATTAGTTGAAAGCCTTATCCTTTCAATTAAATTATTCGGTATTGTCATTTGTTTTGCCTTGCTTGCTTCTTTATTATGTTCTACTACGCTGCATCCATGCAGAGGCACAAACGCAAAAATTTATAGAATTACATAAACAATTAAGTATTTTTATGCACACATTATCGGTTTTTGTGTAAAATTTTGTTAAATATTTTGTTTTCCGATATTAAAAATTTTTATCTAAAAATTTGCCGATTAAGAATTTCTTCTAAATCTTCTAAAACCTGAAAACTCCAAAAATTCAATTTTCCCTAAACTTTTTTCTAACTTATCAAAAAGCAAATTTAACCCTAAATTATCGGATGAAATATGACCTGCCAAAACTATATTCATATGATATTTTTCAGCTTCTTTAACAGCTTTAGAACTTAAATGCATAGAAACTAGTGTTCCTACCCCGGTTTTTGAAAGATTTTGAAAAGCTTCTATCGGACCTTCTGTTCCGCCTGTCATATCTACAAAAATTTTTCCACATCTAGAATAATCATTTCCGCTTAAAATAAATGGTTTGCTATTGATAGAAGCGGCATGTTGGTATTCTGGAAACTCATTCAATATTTTCACAATATCTTTCAAGAAATTTGGTGATGACATTTCTATTTTTTCTTGCAAAAAAGCGACAACATGATTGTCAGCAACGGTGTGGGCTGTCATTAAAGGAATATTTAAGAGCTTTGCAGCATCATAAACTCTTTCGTTGTTTTGTGGCAAAATGCTCCTACAAACTTCATTTTGCCTTTCACAGATAATTTTTTCGGCTATATTTATAGGCACTCCGTATTTATGCAAGATGTCTGCTTGCATTTCTACAACTTGCGAAAACGTTGAATAGGCATAACCTTCAGGGTGATGAGCTATGATCAGGTCTATCTTTTTTCCTGAATTTATAAGCTGCTGTGCAAGTGTAATTTCTGGTGTTTCTACGTCTATCCCAACTAAAACACTTTTTACTTCTGAGTTTTTGTTCCCGTAAAGAATTCTAGAATCGTAATAAGGATTTGTTAAACTTTCGACGTCAAAAAGCTTCTTTTTTTCATCTGAAAGCTCATCAAATTTTGATTTTCTTTTCTTTAAATCAAAATCTACCGCTTCCTTGCCTCTTGGGTCTGTCGCAATTCCTTCTTTTATAAATAAATCTTGAATTTCTTGTATTTTCATAGAATTTACCTTTATCCCAAAAAATGTCTGCAGAATCCTTTTGAAACTTTAAATACGATTGCAATTTTTTATACTATTTTTTGCATGTAGAATAAAATTCTTATCCTTGCCGCATCCATCTGCTATCTTTGTAAGCTTTACGTCTTATTTTTCTCTTTGTTTCAGCGATTCTTTCTTTTTTTAAAACACTTGGCGATTTGTGGAATTCCCGTTTTTTAATTTCTTGCATAACACCACTTCTTTCGCATTCTCTTTTAAAACGTCTAATCGCTTCTTCTATAGACTCGTTATCACGCACCTTAATACCAACCATTGTTCTCACCACCTTTATTATGAATATTATATTTGTTTTAAAACTGTCGTCTTTTACCCTGGTGGCCAGCCGAATATTCTACCACCAAGTAAATGATAATGAATATGGTAAACAGTCTGTCCGCTGTCAGGACCACAGTTGTTTACTAAACGAAACCCGTTTTTCATTTCTGAAAAACTCGAAGCAATTTTTGCAGCAACAATTTGAATTTTACCAAGTAAAGCCGCATCTTGTTGACAAATATCATCTAACTTTAAAGCATTTATGTGTTTTTTAGGGATAATAATAATATGAACCGGCGATTGTGGATTGATATCTCTGAAAGCAAAAGTGTCAGCATCAGAGTAAACTTTATTTGAAGGTACTTCATCTCTGGAGATTTTGCAAAAAAGACAACTGTCAGACATTTTATTCCCTCGAATTTCAGTTCCACAAGCGTTTTGGCTTTCATATCAAATTTTTTAGCTAATAGCAAATCCAAGTAATTTATATTGCTTTTTGCATAAATAGGTACAAATTCACTGCGTTTTGCATCGCAGTGTGCTATGAAATTTGCAAAATAGCCGAGTTTTTTAATAGAGTGTAGCACGTAAATTAGCAGACATTTTACATAAAACCGTAAAAAAAATCGATTAAATTTTGTAAGGGAGTATTGCAATGATGTGTTTCAAAGTGCAAAAAGAGTTTTTTTTGCTCTTTTTTTTATTTTTGGCTGCTATTGACATTCATGCTGATGAGAATATTACAAATCATTATCTCCAAATTACTGGCAATAAAGGAACTTCTGGAGCCAATGGAGCTACTGGTAGTGGTGGAAGTGGAGCTTCATGGGGCAACAATCCGAATGGAGGCACCGGCGGTATAGGTGCAAACGGCAGCAGAGGTGGTGCTGGTGGTGATGGCACAGCGACTGGCGGTGGGAAGTCAGTAACAAGTGGAAATTATAGTTTTACAGGGTCCATTGTGTATGACAACAATACTGCGTTGGGAATAGGTGGGCAAGGCGGAACTGGAGGAACTGGAGGCTATGGCGGTGGCGGTGGCGGTGGTGCACAAGCATATGGTGCCTATGGACCTGGAACTGGAGGTAATGGTGGAAATGGCGGTGATGGTGGAACAGGTGGCAACGGGGGAAATGGATATGCTTCGGGCGGTGGATTGTATGTAAGCAATGCCACGGTAAATTTTAGCAATGCAAATGTGGTTTTTAGCAATAATAAATCTTTGGCTGAAGTAGGAATAAACGGAGTTGGAGGACCAGCAGGAATTGGTGGTGGCGGCGGCGGCGGCGGTGCGAAATCTAGCGGTGGTATTTCAGGTAGAAATGGTGGTGGCGGAAACGGTTCTACAGGCGGTAAAGGTGGGGGAGGAAGTGGCAATATTTATGATGGTGGTTCAGGAGGTGCGGCTGGCTCTGATGGAGGAGGAGGTGAGGACGGTAAAGCTGGTGGTAAAGCTGGTGCCAATGGGAATATGGGAAGCAATGGGAATCCTGGAACGATAGCATTGTCTAAAGGTGGAGCAATATGCTTGCAAAGTGGAACAATAAATTTTTCGCAATCGGCAATTTCGTTTTCTGCCAATACCGCTTCTGCATTGTCTGGAGCTTACGGAGGTGCAATATATGTAGCATCTGGAAATTTAAACTTCAACTCTGGAACCACAATAACGTTTACAAATAACGTTGATTCACAAGGCAATGTGCAGATATGGAAAGACGGTGGAGCTATAAATTTTAACAGTGGAAGCATAGTTGAATTCAAAGGCAACAGTGTAAATAATCTGAAATTCATAAATACGTGGAATAATGTTGTGTGGAATGTAGATGAGGTTAAGTTTACAGATAATAAAGTTGGGTCACGTGGCTTATCTGGAATAATGTCAGATTTTTGGACTGTAATAATCAATTCTCAAGGCAAATCGATAACTGCCATTGGAAACGCTAATACTGCTACTGTTAGTGGAAATGGTGGTTTTATGAACTTGCAAAACTTATCATCGGAATTAACGCTATCTGGAAAAGTAAAAATAAACAGTAACACAAGTGCTGCAAATGGTGGGGCTATATACATAAATTCGGGTAAAGCAATAACTTTTAAAGGAAATGTCGAATTGATAGATAATAAAGCACCTAACGGTAGAGGTGGAGCAATATACAATACAGGAACATTAAACATAAACCCTGATATAAATAAAGAGGTGTTATTTAGCAGTAATACAGCTCTGACAGGTGGAGCAGATATTTGGACAACAGGAACTGATAGCAGTTTAAGTTTTAGTGGAGCTGGAACAGTGAATATAGAAAGCGGGATAGGTGGAACCGGCAATATTTTTAAAGCTGGGACAGGTAATTTGCACTTAAAAGGAGATAATTCACTTCATAATGGTGTATTTTTGCAAAGTGCTGGAACAACTTATGTTAGTGGAAAGTATTTTACGGGAATAAGCAGCATAACAGGTGGAACATTAAGCATTGATAATGGTGCAATTATAAATAAAAGCGAAATAGGAATATGGAACAGCTCCACAAAAATGATAGTAACAGCTAATAACAATTTAGAGTTTGTTGGAACAATAAAAGGCAATGGTCAAATAAGCAAAACTGGAAGTGCAACACTGACGATAAGTAGTGGAAATTATGGCGATTTTATTGGAATTTACAATCAAGATGCTGGTCATTTGATAATAAAAACAATAACTTTTAATACACTTTATAATATAAACAACGGAACAGTAGACTTAAAAGACAATGCCGAAATCCTAAACAACACAGCTTTTAACTTAGAAAGAGGAGGCGAATTGTTTGTGTCATCAAATGGTGACTTCGAATGGATAAAAGACAGAATAAAAGGTGAAGGATCTTTTACAAAAACCGGAACCGGAACAATAACCATAACAGGCAGCAATGAACTATTTACCGGAAATTTCACATTAAATAAAGGAAAATTAGTAGTATGCAGCACATATTTTGCAGGTTTGAGCAAGATAACTAATGGTTCGTCTTTAGAATTTAGAGAACATTCAAAAATAACACCGGCAACTCAATTTCAAGTTACAAAAGCAACAATGACAATAACAGATTACGATGGAGATTTTATACTTAGTGAAAATACTTTGTCAGGAAATGGTCTTGTGATTAAGAACAACGAAAAAGATATGTATGTTTTAGACGACAACAGCTTATTTGTCGGAACATTTATACAAAATAGAGGCAATGTAATAGTAAGTGGAGCGTACTTTTCAGGTGTGAGTTCAATTACGAATGGAACGCTTTTAGATTTCAAAGATAATTCAACAATATCCACATCAACGCAACTGCAGATTTGGAAGTCTACTGTGTCAATTAGTGACGTTAATAATGATTTAACATTAGGGGTAAACGCAATATCTGGAGATGGTTTAGTTATTAAAAGTGCTGATATTGTGCTAAAACTTATAGGAGATAGCAAAAACTTTAATGGAACATACATTCAGACTGCTGGGACTACAACTGTTGAAGGGAACGGAAGCTATTTTGTGGGCGTAAGTTCCATATTTGCAAGTACATTGGAAATCAAAAATAAAGGGAAGATAACAAGCGGAAAAATAGTGGGAATAAATGCCGATATAGCATGTTATGAAGCAAATATAGATAATAACCGCATAAATTTGCTTCAATTTCAGACTGTACAAAATTCAAGTGTGTTGTTTTCTGGTTCAACAATAACAATATCAAAAAACAGCGTAAAAAGTTTTGATATTAAAGATTCAAGTATATGTTTAAAAAACTCAAGCATTACGTTTAATTCAAATAACGATAGTGCAATATTTTTAGAAAATACAATTGCAAATATAGAAAGCACATTTATGTCGTTTATAAATAATAGATCAAACAAAGGTGGAGCAATTTATGCACAAGGTTCAACAGTTACAATTTCAGGATGTGGAATAAATTTTAGCAGCAATACCGCAATATCTAGCGGAGCTGCAATATATCTTAAAAACAGCTCAATGACTATAGAAACCAAAGGAGGTAATATATTTTTTGAAAACAATAGGATGGGAGAAACTCCTAACGATATATTTTTAGATGAGAACTCAAAATTATACTTTTCTATTGATGATAATAAAAGTATAGCTTTAAAAAATGGTTTTTTGAGTGCACAACAAGGACTTGAAACGCAAATTTTTAAAACTGGAAATGGAATATTAGAACTTGGCGGCAAAAATATAGTAAATGGCAGGTTTTCTTCAACAGACGGAACAGTAAAACTGTTGGCGAATGCTTCATACGTTGGAAAAGAACTATATTTTAAGGACAGTGTTTTTGATATGACAGACAATACAGCTGCCAATAATATGAATGTAGTAAATGTTGCTACGTTTACAAGTTTAACTGATTTGAGAATGGATGTAAATACACATTCAGACATAAACAGGCGAAGTGATAGAATAATTGCTTCAAGCGTGACATTAAGTGGGAAATTATATTTGAATGTAGCGAAAGGAAATTATAAAGACGGCATTTGGTTTCATTTAATAGATTCTTCAGGAAACAATATAAGCGGAAAATATTCTGACGAAAATGTAGAAAGTGGAGATGTGTGGTGCACTGTAGATAATAAGGACCCAAATTCATTGAAAATATTTCTTAGAGGTGTGGTTCCAAGTACATTTAGTTCAATACCAGGACTAACATATAACCAAAAAGCAGTGGCCGAAGCCTTGGATTTGGGTTCAGCAAGCGACATGAAAGAAGAATTATTAGATGTGGTAAACATGATAGATAAGCTACCTACAGACAGCATTAAAAAGAAGGCTCTAGAATCAATGAATGGATATTTTTTAGCAAATGCCATAAAAAGCGTGACATATGGAAGCTATGTTACGGATGATGTTTTATATGCAAGGGAAAAAATTGAACATCTAAGAATATGGGGACAAACTGTAGGCAGAAACCGAGCAAAAGAAAAATACAATGACAATAGCTGGGGAATGGTAATAGGAGCAGACAAAGAAATAAGGGAAAATATAATAGCCGGAACATATGGAGTTTATGAGGCAAATAACATAACTCAAGAGCAAAACAGGGCTGAGACAGACAATGTGGGAGTGGGAATATATGGTGGGTACATGGTAGATGAAAATTGGATGGTAAAAACGTCAGTAAATGCGATGTATAACTCATACGAAACAAATAGAAGCATAGGTCTTGGTAGGTATTTAGTTGGGTATGATGAAGATAAAATAAGCCATGCAAATTTCAAAGGATTTGCATTAGGAATAGATATACAGTCGTCGTTAAGAATGCATTTAACCGAAAGCGTTGAAATAAGACCTTATATGGCTATAGAGCAAAAAAGTGTAATTTATGGGAGTTTTAAAGAAAATGGGAACGAAAAACAAGGTTTGGATTTAAGCGTAAAAAGAGGTTTGTATCTGAAAAGAGCTATGCGGTTAGGTATTGGAGCTCACAGAAATAAAGATAAAATATTGAGTGGGTATATAAAGTGCGAAGGTCAAATTTTAATAGATGAGAAAGGTAATGCAATAGAATCAGCATTAACTGGTGAACCTACAAAAAAATTTAAAAGTGAAGGATATGCACAAAATCGTTTTTTGATGGGAATAGGAATTGGAGGTACAGTAGAAATATCTGATAATCTGAAACTATTTGCTGACGGTCAATTTAATATGGGAAAGTCTTATATAGATTTATATGGAAATGCAGGAATTAGGTACAGTATTTTTGCAAAAAAGAAAAGAAGCAAGAAACCAAAAATTACTTCATCTGATTTTCAAAAACTCTACAGGCTTTTGGAATAAAATACATTGTTAAAGCAAATATTTACAAAAAAACTGTTTGATTTTTGAGAAAATGCTAAAGAATAAGCATAGAATCACCGTAAGAAAAAAATTTGTATTTGTTTTTAATTGCTTCTTTGTAAGCACTTAATAGCTTTTTGCGACCTGCAAAAGCACTTGCCATCATCAATGGAGTAGATTTTGGCAGGTGCAAATTTGTAATCAAACTGTCTATTATTTTGAATTTATAGCCAGGATAAATAAAAATTGATGTTTCGCCGTCAAATTGTTTTATAAAAACCTTTCCGTCTTGTTCAAACCCAACTTTTGCCGCTATCGTTTCCATAGCTCTTGTGGAAGTTGTTCCAACAGCAATAATCCGTTTATTTTCTTTTTTTGCGTAATTTATCATTTCGGCATTCTTTGCATCTATAGTGAATTTTTCAGCAAGCATTTTATGCTGGCAGATATTTTGAGAAATTATAGGTTTAAAAGTGCCCCAACCTACGTGAAGCGTGAGCATTGCAACACGAATGCCTCTTGATGTTAAATCGCTTAAAAGTTTTTCAGTAAAATGAAGACCGGCAGTTGGCGCCGCTATTGCACCTGGATATTGGGCATAAACAGTTTGGTATCTTTTTCTATCGAAATCTGATAATTCTTGTGCAAGTCCGTTTTTTCTGTTTATGTAAGGTGGTAGAGGCATAATACCGAATTGTTGTAAAAAGTCTAAAATGTCGCTTTTGTTAAATTTAACAATAACTTCTCCGTTTAATTCTTTAGCAAGAACTTCGCATTCGTATTCATTTTTAAAAAAAACTTTATTTCCAGCAGCGATAAATGGTTTCATCAAAACTCTATATTTGTTTTCAGGTAGTGACTGGCAAGGGTTAAGGAATAAAAGCTCAACTTTGCCACCGCTCTTTTTTACACCAAAAAGCCTTGACGGAACAACTTTTGTGGAATTTAATACAAGACAATCTCCAATGTCTAAGTAATCTATTATTTCTGTAAAATTTTTATGGTGAAATTTTCCATTTTTTCTGTCTATTACAAAAAGTTTTGAATCTTGCCTATTTTCAACAGGTTTTTGTGCTATTAATTCTGGAAAAATATCATAATCATAATTTGATAGTAACAACTCTTCAGGTATCATTTTTAGCCTTAATTTTTATTTTGGCGACTTGCTGATTGTACAAAATAATATGCAAATATTAAATGCAAGAATTAGCGGCTAAAATGATTTCATGATTAGAGAAAACGAAAAATTTAGCTGTCCGATAATACTTATTATGTTAAGTTGAATAGGTGGGAAAGTAAAATGTTGTTGTTATAAATATTATAAATAATAATTAAAATTTGCTTTATAATAATGTATTTTTTTGTAATTTGGCATAAATTAAATTAGGATTTTTTTAATATCACTCGCTTGTTGCTATCTAGCAGATTTTTTGCCAAAGTGTTTATTAATATTTAGTTAAAAAAAACTTTTTTTTGGCTTTAAAAGTTTCATTTTGACAAACACTGTATATTTGTTTATAAGTTAATCCGGTTTGAATACAAGCTATAATCTCTGCAGCTTGTAGAAAAAACAATAAAAATACATTCGCTAAAATAAATATTTTATATATGGAGGTACTTCGCAATGTTAAGTAGTAAAAAAGAAAATTTGCTTTCCCAAAACCCTGTAAAGCTTAAGAAAAACGCTTTAACAGTGTTAGAAAAACGTTATTTAAAGAGAAATTTGAACGGAAAAACTGTTGAAAATGCTGAAGAATTGTTCTTTAGAGTTGCACAAAACATTGCTCAAGCGGATAAGAATTACGATAAAAATGCAGATATTGATGCTGTTACTGAAGAATTTTACTTGGTGTTAAGTTCGCTTGAGTTTTTGCCGAATTCTCCAACTTTAATGAATGCTGGCCGGCACTTGCAGCAACTTTCAGCTTGTTTTGTTCTGCCAATAGAAGATTCTATGGATTCTATCTTTGAAACCTTAAAAAACACCGCTCTTATACATAAATCTGGCGGTGGAACAGGTTTTTCGTTCTCAAATCTTCGTCCTAAGCAAGACATTGTAAAAACCACAAGCGGCGTTTCGTCTGGGCCTGTTTCTTTTATGCAGGTTTTCAACTCTGCTACCGAAGCCATTAAGCAAGGTGGTACAAGACGCGGTGCAAATATGGGAATTCTTAGAGTAGACCATCCTGATATTTTAGATTTCATAACTTGTAAAGATAAAAACGATAGCATGAATAATTTCAACATTTCAGTTGCTATAACAGATAAATTTATGGAAGCGTTAAAAAATGAAAGCGAATACAATATTTATAATCCTCGTACCGGAAAATCTGAAAAAACTTTAAATGCAAATGAAATTTTTGAAAAAATTGTAGAACAAGCTTGGAAAAATGGTGAACCTGGCATAATATTTATAGATAAAATGAATGAAAAAAACCCCACTCCAGATATTGCTCAAATAGAATCCACAAATCCATGTGGAGAGCAACCTTTGCTTTCTTACGAGTCTTGTAATTTAGGATCTATCAATTTGAACTGCTTTATAGAAAATAAAGATGTAAATTGGGTAAAGTTGGACAAAGTTATCAAAACTGCAGTTCATTTTTTGGATAATGTTATAGATATGAACAACTACCCCATAAGTAAAATTGCTGAAATCACACGTTCTAATAGAAAAATTGGGCTTGGTATTATGGGATGGTCAGATATGCTTTTATCTTTAGAAATAGCTTATGGTTCAGATAAATCTTTAGATTTGGCTGAAAAGATTGCTAGTTTCATTCAATCAAAATCACATGAATATTCTTGTGAACTTGCTGCAAAAAGAGGTGCTTTCCCAAATTTTGATAAAAGCATATATGCAAAAGGACAACCTATAAGAAATGCTACAACAACAACTATTGCTCCTACAGGGACTATCGGCATAATTGCTTCTGCTTCAGGTGGTATAGAGCCGATTTTTGCACTTGTTTACAAAAGAAGTAATTGTTTGGATAATGAAGAAATGTATGAAATTAACCCAATTTTTGAGAAAATCGCAAAAGAACAAGGGTTTTATTCCACTGATATTATGGAAGAGGTGGCTGCATCTGGCAGTATTGCAAATATTAAAAAAATTCCTGAAAAAATAAGAGAAATTTTTGTCACTTCTCATGATATAAGTGCACAAAAACATATAAAAATGCAGGCAGCTTTTCAAAAATTTACTGATAACGCTGTATCTAAAACCATAAATTTTCCACATTCTGCAACAAAAGAAGATGTTAAAAATGCTTACCTCTTTGCCTATGCAAACGGTTGCAAGGGAATTACAGTGTATAGGGATGGTAGCAGAGATATGCAGGTATTAAATATTGCTGGAAGCTCCAAAAAAATAAGTATTGATCAAAGCAATCAAACCCAAACTGCAAAAAAACCAAGGATTAGACCTAAAATTACGAAAGGATTTACTTTTCTTATGCGTACTGGTTGTGGAAAAATGTATGTTACTATAAATGAAGATGATAAGGGAACTTGTGAAATTTTCACACAGCTTGGTAAATCAGGAGGATGTGCATCTTCCCAAGCAGAAGCGACCGCAAGACTTATTTCAATAGCCTTACGTTCTGGCATAGAACAAAAGGATGTTGTAACTCAATTGAAGGGAATACGTTGTCCATCGCCGATTATTGCCAAAGAAGGAGCTATTTTGTCTTGTGCGGATGCTGTTGCAAAAGCAATGGAAGCATATGAAAAAGAAAAACAAAATTGTAATTCGTCAGCTGTTGCTAAAAAAGTGTTAACTACTTTTAAAAAAGAACACTCGTTGGTAAGCAGTCAAGACAATAACCAATATTATTATGAAAATAGCTATCATAACGGAAATGGTGCTTGTCCCCAGTGTCCGGAATGCGGTGAAATGCTAGTATTTTCAGAAAGTTGTGTTACATGTAGAGGTTGCGGGTATTCTAAATGCTTTTAACATATAAGTGATTGACCGCATCTTTTTTTTTGTATACAATGGCACTTCATTTCCGATGAGCAAATTTCAAATTTTTTTAGCCGGGGTGGCGGAATTGGCAGACGCGTGAGACTCAAAATCTCAAGTTGCCAAGGCGACGTGCGGGTTCAAGTCCCGCCCCCGGCACCAAAAATAAGGAATCCCACCCATGCAAGATTTTTTAAATTCACAAAAGAGCCATTTCCCTACAAAGAGTAGGTTTGCAATTAGACCTTTATAATAAAGAGGAAATTTTACAGACGCTGTTGCCTTTAATTCCTTTTTCAAAGTGGAAGTTGCAATTTCCCTACAAAAAGGAGGTAGCAATTCACCCTTTTCTAAAGTACAAGCCTTGGGTCTTTAATTCCCCCTTTTTTAAAGGGGGTGCGCTTGTAAAGTGCGGGGGTTTTAAAACGCAACGATTAAACATTTACCGTTACAATTTTACACTCTAACTCTGGAATTCTTATTTCTTAAAACCCCTGTCCGGCTATTGACTTGTCACCCCCTTTAAAAAAAGTGGAATTAAAGACCTATCCCTGTTCACTGTTCAAAGATGGAATCAAAAATTCCCCTACCATTCTGAAAAACGTGAAATGTTTAGGGTTACATTTAATAATTTTGACCTTGAAATTTTAAAATGGTAACCTCACGACCATTGTGGATAAAGAAAATAAGCATTTGTTGTTTACTGATTGTGTTCATTTTCCTCTTGATAGACCTTGTGTCTATCAAAAGAATGCAGATTACTGGTGCCAAACATGTAAAAACTACTCAAAAGTTTGCGAAAATGGAAAAAATAGAATTCTCATTATAAAGCTTGGAGCTATGGGCGATGTTTTAAGAACCACATTCATCCTTGAAGGTTTGAAAAAATCTTATTGTAAATATGAAATTTTTTGGCTTGTGGATAAAGACAACGCTTGTGTTCTTGATGGAAATGAACTTATAGACAGTGTGATTTTAAACGACGAACACACAAATGAAAAACTTGTTAATAATTTTTACGACATTGTTGTAAATTTGGATTTGTCCGCAGATAGTCTTGCTTTCGCAAAACTTGCAAACAAAAGTAAGCTCAAAGGTTATTCTTTAAATGACGAACGAAATATAATTTGCTCAAATTCCCATGCTCAAGAATGGCTCGACTTAAGTGCTTACGATGTTTTGAAAAAATCCAACCAAAAAACTTATCAATACTACATGTCGAAAATTGCAGAACTACCAAATGACAAATATGAAATTATTGTTCCGCTAAACAAATTTTCAATTGAAAAATGCGAGAGTTTTGCTAAAAAATACAGTTTAAACTTTGATAAAAAAATTATAGGTTTAAACCCTGGAGCTGGCAAAAGATGGCGTTTAAAAAAATGGCAAATTGAAAAGTACTGCGATGTTGCCAAGCATTTCTCAGATAAGGGTTTTTCCATTCTTTTACTAGGTGGTCCAAACGAGCAAGCGGAAATAGGTTTTATTTTGAATAAAAACATAAAAAATGTGATTTCCTGTGGAACTAAAAATTCAGTGCAAGATTTTTTTGCATATTTAAATTTATGTAATGTTTTGATTTGTTCAGACACTATGGCTTTACATGCGGCTTTGGGGTTAAAGAAAAACGTTGTTGTGCTTTTTGGACCGACTTCTATGGCAGAAATAGAAGTTTACGATAGAGGAAAAAAAATTCAGCCCAACAAAAACTGTGTTTGCTGTTATTTGCAAGACTGCAAGTTAAAGGACAACTGTATGGAAGCTATCAGTGTGGAAGAAGTTATCAAAGCAACAGAAAGTTTTTTATGAAAATTGTTGTTGTGATACCAACTTACAACGAAGCTGGCAGCATTGGAAAAGTTATAAATGACGTTTGTTTGAATTGTCCGGATGCTGAAATTTTAGTAGTTGATGACAATTCGCCCGACGAAACCTACAAATCAGTTGAAATATTTGTAAAAGCAAACCCTAAAATTCATTTACTTTTGCGCAAAGAAAACAGAGGACGCGGTTATGCTGGCATAGATGGGTTTAAAAAAGCACTATCAATGGATGCTGATTTTATTGTGGAAATGGATGGCGACGGTTCGCATAATCCTAAGTATATCGCGAATTTTTTAGAGTTGGCAAATAGTTCCAAATGCGATGCTATTATAGGTTCGAGGTATATTGACGGCGGAAAAGATGAAGAAAGAGGATTTTTGCGTCATTTTGTAAGCAAAAGTGCAAGGTTTTATCTTTCATTTGTTTTAGGGGTAAACATTAAAGACCCAACCTCAGGATTTAGGATGTTTAAGAGAAAAGTTTTAGAGGCTTTCGTAGACGAACTCCGCTCAAATGATCCATTTATAGTAACAGAAATTCTGTATTATTTGAAAAAAAACAACTGCGTTATCAAAGAATATCCAATAGAGTTCTTGTCTCGTTTTGCCGGCAAATCAAAGCTAAAAATTCAAACTCTTATCAAATACCTTTTCAAAGTTTTAAAATTAAAACTGTCAGAGAAAAAATGAAATGAATTGGCTTATAGAAATAGATCACATAATTTTCAAATTTGTAAATAACAGCTTGAGCAATAAAATTTTAGATTTTTATTTTTCAGTGTTTTCTTTCTTTGATAAAAATTCTGTTAACCTTTGGCTTATAGGTGTTATTATGTTTTCTGTAATCATTTTGCTTAAAGAACAAAAAAAACTGTTTTGTAAAAATATTCTTGCTCTTTTAGTTGGGCTTTTGTCTGCTGCGTTTGCAACAAGCTTGCTGAAAATTTTAATTAAAAGACCGCGTCCGCTTTCTGTGTTTGGGATAAGCGAAATAAATGTTTTTTTTGAATTCCTTTATAAAAATTCCTTCCCTTCAGGTCATACTACGGCTGTTTTTGCGGTCTGCATTTTTATGTTTTTAAGAGTGAAAAAATATTATTTTTGGTATTTTTTGCTTGCTTTTGGCATGGGTTTTGAAAGAATGTACGTTGGTACTCATTTTTTTCTTGATGTGCTGGCAGGTGCAATAATAGGAAGTTTCTGTGCATTTGCGGCAAATGTGGCTATTTTAAGGGAAAAATTTTAAAATAGCAGTTGTTGCTTTTAATTCCAGCTTTTTTTAAAGTTCAGACAAGTCGCAAATCTCGGTTTTAGTTCGCTCTTTTTTTGCAGCTGGCTTTTGCCGTAAATCCCACCTTTTTTAAAGACCGTTTGAGAGCAGCTTGCACTGTCTTTAATTCCACTTTTCCCTTATGGCAGTCATGTCGTTGTCTTTAATTCCACCTTTTCTAAAAGGGTGTGTGCTGGTTTGCCGTTATTCCCACTTTTTTAAAGGGGGTGGGCGCCAACGGCGGCCGGGGGTTTTAAAACCTAAAATTCACCTAATATCAATAAAACCAACG
>JAITSO010000011.1 GCA_031287735.1 Elusimicrobiota bacterium
GTTTTAAGCCTTCTATATTTATTGACAAAGATGGAAAGCAAATGGTTTCTCTAAAAACCGGAACGCATAATATAGCTGTAAAAGTTGTTGATAATGATGGGTTAGAAAATATAGAAACGATAAAGCTAAAAATAAATGGTGTTGTGGAACAGAGCCGGTAGTTTTTTTATGGGTTTTTGTTTATTTCTATTAGCGTCGTTGGTTTTGTTGATATTGGGTAAATTTTAGATTTTAAAACCCACGGCCGCCGTTGGCGCCCACCCCCTTTAAAAAAGGTGGAATTTCCGACAAGCTGCGTACCACATGAAAAAAGGTGGAATTTCCGACAAGCTGCGTACCACATGAAAAAAGGGGGAATTTCCGACAAGCTGCATGCCTCATGAAAAAATGGGAATTTCCGACAAGTCCGCACACTCTTTAGAAGATATGGAATTAAAGCCAATGCAGCTGCTCGACCGGTCTTTAAAAAAGTGGGAATTGAAACCAACGCAGATAATCAACCGGGCTCTTAAAAATGTGAAATTAGCAACAAAAACCTTCTCATCACAAAATGTATGAACTAAACCATAAAAAAACAACTCCTCTCTATCAGGCGCAATGAAAACAAAATCAATTTAGCTTTATACTCAATTTTTTTAGTTTTTAATAATAAATTTAGTATCATAGTCATAATTGTAACCAGAAAAAGGTTGATATGCTCACCAATAAAAACATTGATATATATTTTTTTACAGGAACCGGAAACACCTACCTTTGTGCAAAAAGAATTGCAGATAAATTAAAAAACAAAGGTTTTGCCGTCTCTGTTAAAAACATTGAAAAATCTAACCCTAGAGAAATAAACCTTTCCAACGCTTTAGGCATAGCTTTTCCAACAGCTTGCTGGAATACTTTTCCAATCGTCAAAGATTTCATAAATTCTATCCCAAATTCTTGTGGCACGCAATGCTTTGTTTTTACAACTATGGGCGATTCTTCTCTAAAATGTGCACAAAATTTTGGCAATGTTTTAAAAAAGAAAGGTTATTTTCTCACAGGTGCACAAGGGTTTTTGATGCCGAATAATTTTATTGCAGTTAGAAGCAAAGAAAAAAATTCCATCAAAAGAGAAAAAGCTTTTAAAAAAACAGACGCTTTTGTAGACAGTATTATTGACGGAACAGCAATACTTTTTAGCAAAACAAATTTGTTTTTTAGATTGTGCTTTAAGTTAACAGATTTCATTACAAATTTATGGCGTACAAAATTAGTGCAGAAATTTTTCAAATTTGAACTACTTTGGAACAGCTGCACAAGGTGTGGACTTTGCACTAAAATATGCCCTACAAAAAACATATCTCAATTGGATTTGCCAAGCTTTACAGACAAGCCAGATTTGCCATCTTTTGACGGAAAAAAATGCCAATTTTGCCTACGCTGCATATCTTATTGTCCAAAACAATCTATAAAATCTTTTTTTGTCAGAAAAACTTACCGAGCATTGGAAAACATAGAGGAAGTTTTAAAATGATAGAAGTACTTGGGTTTATCGCAGGAATTTTCTCTTCAATTTCTTTTATTCCACAAGTTTACAAAACATGGAAAACCAAATCTGCAAGAGATGTTTCTATGCAAATGTTTTTAGTTTACGAATTAGCTGTTGTTTTATGGATTATTTATGGCATAGCAAAAGAAAGTGCACCAATTTATATAACAAATGGATTTGTGTTTTTCGTATCTTCAATTCAGATTACTTTAAAAATTATATACGACAAAAAAAGTGCAAAATAATATTTTTTTTGAAAAATTTTACCAATACGTTTTGCAAAACATATTCCACTTTTTAGATGATAAAATGCTTGCAGATTTTATTGTCTATTTTAATGCTCTCAAAGAGTGGAATGAAAAATTCAATCTCATCTCTTTTAAAAGTGATAGCGAAATTCTCTATAGACACTTCGTAGATTGTCTTTACAGTTCAAAAATCATAAAAGATTTAACAAATTTGGCGTGCAAAACCTTAAAAGTTGTAGACATTGGTTCAGGTGCTGGAATGCCGGGAATTCCTGTAAAAATTTCTCTACCACAAATAAAAATCACTCTTATAGAATCTATCGCAAAAAAATGTAACTTTCTTAAAAATGTCAACGAATCCTTAAATTTTGATATTGAAGTTTTAAATGAACGAGCAGAAACAACCGGACAAAACCCAAAATATAGAGAAAAATATGATTTTGCTTTATCCAGAGCCGTAAGCAAATTTTCACCGAATTTAGAAATCGCTGTTCCGCTTTTAAAAATTGGCGGCTACTTTATAGTTTACAAAACTAAAAAATCTATCCAATGTAACAAAGATGGACTGTTGTCAATTCAAAACGTTTTAAGACACCTCGGTGCAAAATTAGAAAAAATTTTAGATTACGAACTTTTAAATCAAGAACTCAAATACTGTATTTTAGTTTTCAAAAAAGTTAAGCACACGCCTGCACAGTTTCCCAGAAAAACAGGAATTCCAGAAAAAAAACCTCTTTTGTAAGGCTTTTTTGCTATTTTTATAAAAGTTAAAAATATAAGCTAACTAGCTTTTAAAGACTTAAAAATTATGTAAATTCTAGCAAAATAGTTGTTCGCATTAATTTACAATAAGACTAAAATAAGTTAGAATGCACACAGCACTTGGAACTTCCTACGCAAAAATATTAGCACACACAGATATAAAAAATATTGCAGTCAAATTTTTAATCGAAAAGGATACGAAATGTCTTACAAAGTTACTCTAATACCAGGAGACGGAACAGGTCCTGAGATTGTAGAAACCACTGTAAAGGTTGTGGAAGCAACTGGTGTCAAGATAGACTGGGAAATCGCCGATGCCGGCATAGACATAATGGAAAAAGAAGGAACACCTCTACCGAAATCAACGTTAGACTCCATCAAAAAAAATAAGGTTGCACTAAAAGGTCCTGTAACAACTCCGATAGGAACCGGGTTTCGTTCTGTAAATGTCGCTATAAGAAAAGAACTAGATTTATTTGCGTGTTTGAGGCCGTGCAAAACTTATAAAGGCGTAAAATCTGTATTTGAAGATATAGATTTAGTAGTAGTTAGAGAGAATACTGAAGATTTATATGCTGGCGTAGAGTTTGATGAAAACAGTGTAGAAGCAAAACAGATAATAGAACTTTCCAAGAATAAAATCAGAGAAAATTCAGCAATTTCTATAAAACCAATTTCAGCTTTCGGGACCGAAAGAATAGTAAAATTTGCTTTTGATTATGCCGTAAAAAATAACAGAAAAAAAGTGACTGCTGTAACAAAAGCTAATATTATGAAAGCCACCGATGGTCTTTTTTACAAAACAGCAAGAGAAATTGCGAAAAACTACGAAGGAAAAATAGAATACGAAGAAAGACTTATTGACAATATGTGCATGCAGTTAGTTCAAAAACCTAAAATTTACGATGTTATAGTTTTGCCAAATCTTTACGGAGACATTCTATCAGACCTTTGTGCTGGCATTGTCGGAGGACTTGGCGTTGCCCCAGGTGCCAACTTGGGAAATGATATTGCCGTTTTTGAGGCTGTTCATGGTTCGTCTCCTAAATACAAGGGATTAAACAAAGTAAATCCTATAGCGTTGATTTTGTCTGCAAAATTAATGCTTGAATACCTCAGTGAACAAGAAGCAGCACGAAATCTTGAGAAAGCAATAGCCAAAGTTATTTTTGAGAAAAAACACGTGACTTACGACTTAGGCGGAACTGCTGGAACTAAAGAACTAGGACAAGCGATTATTGAAAATTTATCCTAAAAGCTAGCTACAAAAAAATACATTGCAAGTTATTTTTGAAAACAAGCTGAACGCAAAAAATAACAAATATACTACATAAGTAAATTAGGGAGAAAACATGAAAGTTTTAGTTGTCAATTGTGGCTCTTCTTCAGTGAAGTACACTTTATTTGATATGGATAAAGAAAGCAAAATTGCTTGGGGATTGATAGAATGCATCGGTCTTGATAAGTGTTTTTACAAAAGAGAGTCGGTCAATTTTCCAGAGAAAAAAGAAACTGTACGCGTTACAAACCACATTCAAGCTGTAGAACTTATAATAAATGAACTTCTTGATAAAAATTGCGGAAGTATTTCAGATATTAAAGAAATTTCCGTAGTAGGCCATAGAATTGTTCACGGCGGAGAAAAATTTTTGCAACCTGTTGTTGTCACTGAATATGCTAAAGAATGCTTGAAAGAATGCTTCCCACTCGCTCCTTTGCATATGCCAGCTCACTATGATGGCATTACAGCTGTAGAAAAGCTGCTTCCTGGCATTACATCGGTTTTAGTTTTTGACACTGCTTTCCATCAAACCATTCCAGATTATGCTTACATGTATGCTTTGCCTTATAAATTTTATGAAAAAGACCATATTAGAAAATACGGGTTTCATGGAACTTCACATAATTATGTTGCCTGCAAAGCAGCAGAATTTTTAGGCAAGCCGCTTAAAAATTTAAAAATAATAACAGCTCACCTGGGAAATGGAAGTAGTCTTGCCGCTATAGAAAATGGAAAAGTTGTAGACACTTCTATGGGTTTTACACCTTTGCAAGGTATAGTTATGGGTAGCCGTTGTGGAGATATTGATGCAGCTATCATAGCTTACTTAATAGACATTTATCCTGAGTACAAAAACAGTGATGCTTTAAACAATTTGCTAAATAAAGAAAGTGGTCTTTTAGGAATTTCAGGAGTTTCAGCAGATATGAGAGCTATACTAGAAGCAGCGGCAAGCGGCAGTAAAAAATCAGAGCTTGCATTTAATATGCTTTGTTACAGTGTAAAAAAATATATCGGCTCTTTTTATGCAGCCTTAAATGGGATAGATCTTTTAGTTTTTACAGCAGGGATAGGCGAAAATTCTTATCCTGTCAGAGAGAAAGTTTGTCAAAATTTAGAAGCTTTGGGTATTGAACTGGATACTGAAAAAAACAAGGAAAATTCGCAAAATATAAGATGTATTTCTAAACCAAATTCAAAAGTTAAAGTCCTAATCATTCCAACGAACGAAGAACTAATGATAGCAAGAATTTCCAAACAATTGATAGGAAGTTGATACAGGATACAACAAAGAGGAAAATTTTTTGTGGCAAATTCTATTAAGAAAAAAGATATTATATGTGAAATTTCCAAAATGTCTGGTTTGCGAAAAGCCGATTGTGCAAATGTTTTAAAGTCGATAATAAAAACTGTACAAAATATACTGTTATCTGGCCACAGTGTTTCATTTGCAGGGCTTGGTTCTTTCAAAGTAAAAAAATGCAAAAATAGACAAGCAAGGGATTTGCGAACAGGCCAAGTTATTTTTATTTCTGGAAAAAATAAAGTTTCATTTAAACCTACTGTTGGAATGCGCAAACTTGTTCAAAAAGCGGAAGTTCCCAATGATTGATATTTCACCTTCGTCAATTTTATCTCATCTGCCACCGTATCTTTTTACAAAAATTAGCCTTTTAAAAAAAGAAGCTTTTGAAAAAAAACTCGACGTTATTGATTTAGGTATGGGAAATCCGGACATGCCAACTCCTGCACATATCGTAGACATTTTATGCGATAGTATAAAACATCATAAAAACACCCATCGCTATCCTCAGGCAAAAGGCATTCCGAAGTTCAGAAAAGCGATTGTGCAATGGATGTCAAGGCGTTTCGGCGTTGAACTTGATTACGAAAACGAAGTACTCGCTTTAATCGGTTCTAAAGAAGGAATAGCCCATATTTGTATGGCTTATCTAGAAGCAAAAGATTACGCTTTAGTTTGCGACCCGTCTTACCCCGTTCATTTTAACGGAGTAGCTTTAGCTGGGGCAAAAATTTTTCGTATGCCTTTGCTTGAAAAAAATAATTATCTGCCTGATTTCACTAAAATACCTACAAAAATACTTCAAAAAACAAAAATTATGTTTTTGAATTATCCAAATAACCCAACTGCAGCTGTTGTAGAAGATTTGAGTTTTTGGAAAGAAACTATACATTTTTGCAAAAAATACGATATTTTACTTGTCTCCGATAACGCTTATTCAGAGCTTACTTTTGGCAATTATTATGCTCCATCAATTTTTGAATTTAGCGGTGCAAAAAATGTAGCTTTGGAATTTCATTCATTTTCTAAAACTTTTAACATGGCGGGCTGGCGTTTAGGTTGGGTGTGTGGGAACAAAAAACTTTTATATCCTTTAGAAAAATTCAAATCTTTTTTAGACTATGGTCCACCTTTATTTATCCAACTTGCAGGAGTGGCGGCTTTAAATGGTCATCAAAATTGCATAAGAGAACTTTCGCGAGTTTACGAAAAACGAATGCAGAAAATGGTTCACGGTCTAAAAAAAAATGGTTGGAAAGCAAAAGAAACAAAAGCAACTATGTATGTTTGGGCTGGTCTGCCAAACTGTTTAGCTAAAGAAGGTTCTCTATCTGTTGCCGAAAGACTTCTAAAAGAAACCGGCGTTGTCGTTTCACCTGGCGTAAGTTTTGGTGAAAGCGGTGAAGGATACGCCAGAATGTCTCTAGTAACGCATGACAAGCGATTTCACGACGCTCTCATCAGGATCTCAAAATTCACAAAATCGGCAATGCAAAACCATAGCTAAACTAAACTATACCCTCCTTTGTATGCAAAATCTCTCAAATATCTTGTAGAAAGAGTTTATAGTGTGTATTTTCTTTATCGAAATTGAGTGGGTTGAATGCGGAGAGTGCGATGATGTACCAGGTGGTAGAAGAGAGTGAAGAGAC
>JAITSO010000010.1 GCA_031287735.1 Elusimicrobiota bacterium
AAGAATAATGACTGGCATGTGTTATGATGGAACAAAAAACTTTAAATGGTTAGAAAAAAACAAGCCGTATGGTGACAATTTAGATGTGTATGATATCGCTGAAGTTGCAAATTTTGAAGGAACGTGTGGCAAAACTCCTTTTGATGTGATAGACGAGCGTTTGTATGGTCAAGAAGCATTTAAAACAATAAGGGAAAAAATAGAGTGGGTTTGCGATAATTTTGAGCACACCCAAAGAACAATTGAAACCCAAGAGCAATGGTTAAAACGAAAACAAGAAAAACCACCGAAAATTAGATAATCATTTTTGAAAACAGGAGCGTTCAGACATGTGGATTGTTTTTTGGATCACAGTAGCAGTGGCTGTTTTTTTTGACCTATTTATTTTAACTAAACGGAATAAAGCTTTAACTTTGCAGCAGTCTTTTAAGATAGTTTGTTTTTGGGTGGTCTTGGCTTTGGCTTTTGGTGGGTTAATTTACATCGTTTTTGGACAAGAAAAAGCATTAGAATATTTAACCGGGTATATAGTGGAATACACCCTTTCTGTAGATAACATGTTTGTTTTTCTTATGATTTTTTCTTATTTTTCAATACCAAAAGAAAATCAACCGAAAATTTTGCTTTATGGAATTTTAGGGGCAATAGTTTTAAGATTTATCTTTGTTTTTACAGGAATCCAGTTAATAAATTCGTTTTCTTGGATAATTTATATCTTTGGAATAATTTTAATATACACTGCGGCAAAAATGATTTTTTCAGAAGAGAAAGAAGCTGATCTCGAAAAAAACATGGCTTACAGGTTTGTAAAAAAATTATTGCCTCTTAAAAGCGATTCCAATACTGACAAATTTTTTATCGAAGAAAACCTAAAAATTTACGCTACGCCGATGTTTGCAGCTGTTGTTGTGGTGGAAGCGAGTGATATTATTTTTGCGATAGATTCAATTCCTGCGGTACTTTCAATTTCAAGAGATACCTTTGTGGTTTACACTTCCAATATATTTGCGATTGTAGGCTTGCGAGCTTTGTATTTTTTGCTTTCAGAGCTTGCTTCAAAATTTAAATTTCTAAAAACCGGTGTCGCGGTTATTTTGTTTTTTGTAGGTATAAAGATGTTATGTGCTAATTTCTACCACATTTCTACTTTTTTCTCATTGGGAATAGTAGTCTTAACGCTTTTTAGTTCGATTGTTTTGTCTGTTTTAAACGAAAGAACGCAAAAAAATAAAGGCGTTTGAGGTCTTCAATGGTTTTAAAAATTTGCTATATTGTGTTTGCTTATATTTGCGGTGCTGTTCCTTTTTCATTTATCATCGCCAAAGTATTTGGCAAAGTTGATATTAGAGTAGTAGGTTCTGGAAATCCAGGTGCTACAAATGTTTTCAGAAGCGTCGGAAAAACTGCTGGAATATTTGCTTTTATTTTGGATGTTTTAAAAGGATTTATACCGGTATATTTTGCAATTTTTATAGATTCTACATTTTCTTACTCTGTAATTATTGCAGCATCAGCAATGTCAGGGCACGTATGGACTGTTTTTTTAACATTTAAAGGTGGAAAAGGTGTTGCTACCGGACTTGGAGTTTGCTTGGCGCTTGTACCTATGCCCTCAATATTTGCTTTTGCAGTTTTCCTTCTTGTATTTTTAACTTCCGGATACGTCGCGTTAGGTTCTATCTGTGCATCTTTAAGCATACCTTTAGCCTGCTATTTTTTTGGATACAGAACAGAACCTACATTGTTTGCTTTTGCGGCGGCGGTACTTGTTATTTATAAACATAAAGCAAATATTAAAAGGTTAAAAGATGGCAAGGAAAACAGGTTCAACGTCTTCAAAAGAAAGAATAAATCTAATTTTTAATTTAGGAGGGAAAAATGTCTTTTAACATTGATGAACTGAACAAAAAAATTCAAGCTGAAAGTATTTTTGTAGCAAAGCTTTTAGATGAAATTTCGAATGTATTAGTTGGGCAAAGACATGTGCTGGAAAGAATTCTTATAGGTTTGCTTTCAGACGGTCATATTTTGCTTGAAGGGTTACCAGGTCTTGCTAAAACGCTTGCCGTAAAAAGTTTAGCTTCGGCAATTCAAGCAGATTACAAAAGAATTCAGTTTACGCCTGATTTGCTTCCTGCAGATATTGTAGGAACTTTAATTTATAACCCCCAAAGCGGAAGTTTTTCTGTAAAAAAAGGTCCTGTCTTTGCAAACATTATTCTTGCAGATGAAATAAACCGTGCACCCGCAAAAGTCCAAAGTGCTTTGCTTGAATCTATGCAGGAACGACAAGTCACAATAGGTGATACTACTTATGAACTACCTAGACCATTTTTAGTTATGGCAACTCAAAACCCAATAGAGCAAGAGGGAACTTATCCGTTGCCAGAAGCACAAGTTGATAGGTTTATGTTAAAACTTAAAGTCTCTTATCCCGAAAAAGCTGAGGAAAAAATTATATTAGAAAAAATGACTCAACCCATTCCAAAAATCAATTCCATAATTTCTTTACAAGATGTTCAGAAAGCGAAAGAATTGATCCAGCAAATTTATGTAGATGATAAAGTTAAAAATTATATTGTTGATATTGTTTTTGCATCGCGCAAACCGGAAGAATACGGTCTTAAAGAATTAAAAAATTTAATAGCTATAGGTGGCTCGCCTCGAGCCACAATAAATTTAACGCTTGCCGCAAAAGCCTATGCTTTTTTGCAGGGAAGAGGGTACATAATACCTGAAGACATAAAAGCTATAGGGTACGATGTATTAAGACATAGGATAATGGTGTCTTATGAAGCTGAGGCGGATGCATTAAATTCGGATAATATAATAGATAAAATATTTGGAGGCGTGGAGGTTCCGTAGTTTTGTTTTTTTTGAGAGTGATTGGTAGACGTTACCTTAGTAGGAAAGATGCGTAAAGCTCTTGTTGTGCGTTAAAAAATCTCTCAAATATCTTGTAGAAAGAGTTTATAGTGTGTATTTTCTTTATCGAAATTGAGTGGGTTGAATGCGGAGAGTGCGATGATGTACCAGGTGGTAGAAGAGAGTGAAGAGAC
>JAITSO010000016.1 GCA_031287735.1 Elusimicrobiota bacterium
GATTTTTGTATTGATGCTTCTATTTCAGCTAATTTTACGGTATTGTCGCTTATTGTTTTTTGAGCGTCTATTTTTTTTGCTTTTACATCGAAAATGCCGCTAATTAAATTAGTAGCAAACGGAATGACTGCGCCTGTTATCAAACTTGCTATCATTTTTAGTTCCTTTTTACTTATTGCCCTTCAACAGCAAATGCTTCACTTCCAAAATTAAACATATCCAAATGATAAATCATTAATTTATCAAACTTTAAATAATAGAATCCAATTTTTTTGTTCGTTCTTCTACACCACAGTTTTTCAATTTGTATACCGTAGCTAAATTCCTTCGTACCATCTTCTATACAAATTATCGCATCACATTTATTTAGTTGTTGTAGATCAAAAAGCATATAATCTGCCCAATCCCAGTTTTCATTTATTTCTATTTCAGCCGGATTGAAAATCTCCCAATCGGGATACTTTTTTCTTACTGCTTCTTCACACTTTTGAAATTTCTTTCTATAGTTTTTGTCACTTGAAATACTGCCGCCTATGTAGACTCTCATTTTTTCTCCTTTTTAATCTAATTTTAATTCAACTGCCTTTAATTCCACCTTTTTTAGTAGTTATTCCCACTTTTTTAAAGAGTCAAGCCGTGGCAGGCAATTCCACCTTTTTTAAAGGGGGAAGCTGCGATAGCAGCGGGGGTTTTAATTCCTTTAAAGACTTATAAATCCCGGCACTTTTCAAGTGCCTGTCCCTTTACAAAAGGGACAATTTCGCTGCTTCCGCTTTGTAATATTCCACCTTTTCTAAAAGCCGTTCAGTCGCGAAATTCCACCTTTTCTAAAGGGGGTGGTGCTTGAAAAGCGTCCGGGTGTTTTAAAACCCTTTTTTTCTTTGTTAACATGTAAAAAAGTACCTACTACTTTAAAACCCACCTCTCACAGTGTTTTTTATTTCGTAGGTCTTTTTTGCGTATAGTTGTTTGTTAATAAATTAGCAAACTTATTGTAGCAATTTAACTAACTGTTTGTCAATAGTTAGCAGTAGCTAATTTATTACGTTTAGGAGGTTGTTGTGAAAAAAGACTGCATGGGGTTTGGAAAATTTATTGAAGCTTTATTGAAATCTTGTAAAATTTCCCAAAAGGAGCTTGAAAAAAAAACTGGTATGAAGCGACCGTCTATAAGTAAAATTATACATGAAAAAACACAACCTACAATTCCTACAGCTATAAGGCTCTTGCAAGCATTAAACGGTCAAATTGTTTTTAAAAAAAAAGAAATAGCAGATGATAACACTACAATTTTTTTAGATGGTTTTGATTTTGTTGCAGAAAGCAAAAACATAAATTACGGAGGTGACAATGTAATTCTTGGAGATAGAAGTAAAGGACGTATCGTTGCCGATTTGCCTACGTATAGAGAGCTTTTAATTAAAAGATTAGAAGCTATAGAAGGAAAGATTGACGATAAAATCACAAAAGAATTAGACACATTAAAGAACGATGTAAAAAATGACATAAAAGAAGTAAAATTATTACACGAAAAGTTAGAAGCAAAACTTGAAGATAAAATGAACACAATAAAACTAACACTCGACCTAATCTTAGAAAAGCTGAAAAAATAATCTATAATGGTTTATTCAAAATTACCCAAAAAGGAGCAAACAATGACAATATTAGAAAAACAAGCATTCAAAAGAACGAATTATGAAGAAGCTATGAGGTACATGAGCAATGCCAAAGAGTTTTTAAAGAAAGCAGGAAAGGACGGAGTATTTTACAAGGATAAGAAATATGTCAGAACTGCTTGTGGAACTGCTTACAATGGAGTTTTAATAGCACTTGACACGTGGCTAATGTTGAAAGATGTTCAATTTCCAAAAGGTAACCATCGTAAAGCCATTAAATTTTATCAAGAAAATTTATCCAAATTAGACAGAAAAATGTTGAATTATTTAGATGGAGCTTATCACGTATTACATTTAGATGGCTATTATGATGGAATTTTAGACAGCAGAATTATAAAAATAGGTTTTGACACCGCCTACGACCTTATAGATAAAATAAAGACTAACTAAAAGAAGCCGTCCCATGTTTTAGAAAAGCTGAAAAAATAATTGTCATTTGCTAATTTTTTTGTTACAACTGACTGCATGAGGGTACAGGAAATGGATAAGATATATAAATTAAATAAAATTATTATAAAAAACAATTGCATTACTGAAGCTATTTTATGTGTTAATTTTTGTTTTGATAAAAAAAACAATGAAGTGATAGCTCGTTTTGCACCATCAATGATAACGACTGCCGGAAAGAATTTAACGCATGCAAAAGAAATGTTTCAAGAAGCATTTACGCTGTGGGTTGCAACAATCAACGAATACCGCAATGCCAAGGAAATGCTTGAAATTTTAGGTTGGAAAGTAGCAAAAACCGAAGCTATGTCTAAAGTAAAGCAGACCAACCTTCCTGATTTTCCATTTTTAGAAAGCAAATTTTTTAAATTAAGTATCCCAGATGTTAAATGGGCAAGCTAAGTGTCAACAGGAACAATCAAATTAAGCAGTCTTGTAAAATTTATAGAAGCTAACAATTTTTATAAATGCAGACAAAAAGGCAGTCATGCAACGTATAAAAACGATGCTTTAAAATTAATTATTGTTATTCCTGTGAATCGTAAAGATGCATTAGAATATTTGGTTGCTGATGTCAGAAAATTATTAAAATTAAGCAAAAATGAATTTGAAGTAGCAATCAAAAAATTTTGATTATTCCTACCCCTACCACGATGCTGACTATCAGAACTTGCTAATAAAAATTCTGTAACCAATGGTTAGGAGTAGTAAAAATAGAAGTTAGATATAGTTAAAACAAGCCGGTTTAAATTAAACATCTCAGTAATCCAATTCAGTAATCATCAGTAATCAAAACGCAACCTTAAA
>JAITSO010000014.1 GCA_031287735.1 Elusimicrobiota bacterium
TTAATTGATTTCAAATCATCAATTAAAACCCCGTATTCAAAATTTGATTTTATACCGCCATAAGTTAGATTTGCCGATGTAATTATGGCGTAAGTTTCGTCAATAATATAAATTTTAGCATGAAGTTTATTTAGACTTGAAACAACTGTTTTCTTAAAAGTATTATGCATTCTTAATAAAGCTATGGGCTGTGTAACATTATCAATAATATTTCGTGCTGACAAATTAGTAAGTATTTGTATAGATTTATCCGCTACGTTATCAAGAGAATCAAGCAAAATTGAAACTCCCGCATCATTTATATATGGTCTTGAAAAAACAATTTCTTGCTTGGTTTGGCTCAAAACATCCCTAAACTTTTCCTCAAATGGACTTTTTATTAAAGCAATAGACATGCAAAACTACTCTTTTAATTGTTCTATTCGCGGCGTTGTGTATGCACTAGAACACATAAACGGCGTATTTTTCTTCTGGTATATCATTACATCGTGCATAGTAAAACCTATTTCTTGAAAATAAATACCTTGCCGGAAGCTTGTTAAACTTCTGACTCCGTTAATTTTATCGACTACAACCCAAACTAAGTCCCCACCCTTTTTAATAATCTTAAACAAATATCCGTTCAAACGCGAAAGAGTAACCTTTGTAATTCCGTAAATTATCATACGGCGGAGAGGTAACAACTAAATCAACGCACAAGAGGCATGAACACCATAAAATCCACACAATCCGCAGTATAAAGACCCTCAATGCGTGTATCATGCTGTTTTTTGTGGGCGAAACAGTCACACCTTAGTGTAGAGTATGTCGAACTTTTTGTTGGAGTATGCAAAATTAAATTACCACCTATTGCGATGAAGTTTTTTATCGTCATATTTGTTTTTAGGTTTATTAATACCTTTTGATTTTCCGATGGGAATTACGCACAGCGGAGTATATTCGTTAGGAACATTGAGTATAGTTCTTACGGCTTTGATTCTTTCTTCAGATGGAAAAGCTGCCATCCAAACGGCGCCAAGTCCTAAAGACTCAACTGCAAGCAAGATATTTTCTGCTGCTGCCGAGCAATCTGTAATCCAAAACAAATTTTCGTCTGTTTTTCCACAAATAATTATCGCTGCTCCAGCAGTTTTGAGATGCGAAAAAGTTTTAGACAAAGAATCTAAAACAGAAAAATCATCAACCACTACGAAACTCCAAGGTCTAATGTCTCTTGCACTTGGAGCTGCAAAACCAGCTTTAATTATTGTGTCCAAATCTTTGTCAGAAATTTTTCCTCTTTCGTAATTTCTAACACTCTTTCTATTCATGATGATGCTGATCGCATCTGTAGCAAAAACATTTGAAGCAACTGCAAAAACTAAAGCAAAAACAATAAGCAAAGTTTTTTTCATTGTAAATTCTCCTCACTTTATGTAAAAATTAAAACAACAGCGAGCAGTCCTATAACAATTTATCAGCAAAAATTCAAACTAACTACTAAAAATAACGGACGTTTGTTTTAAAAATGTGGTAAATTACGGTGCAATTTGTTTTTTTTTGTTTTGTAAGGCTTATTCACTCCAGAATGTGGGTTTTAAAAGCAAAATTCAAAGCACGAAAATAGTTTCGACTGCCAATCTGCAGTTCAATGTCCATTATTTTTATTGGAAGCAAAAAACAATAACGCTATAATGACGCAGTGTGCTTTTGTGGTTTTTTGGTGTAAATAGTGTTTTTACTATGGAGGAAAAATATGTTGATAATAAATACTGGCAATGCGAAAGGGAAAACTACAGCTGCTATTGGTCAGATTATTCGTTCTTTGGGACATAAAAACAGAGTTTGTCTAATTCAGCTTTTTAAGGGCGAAAACTTTTACGGAGAGCAAAAAATCCTTGCTAAATTAGAAAATTTTGATTTTTTCTCTTATGCAAAAGAACATCCTTTTTGTATAAAAGGGATAACTGTTGAAGAAGTTTCAAAACAGTGCAGGGAGGCGGTAGAAAAAGTAAAAGAATTGGCAAATTCAGATAAAAAGTATGATTTAATAGTTTTAGATGAATTTAATATCGCTTTGAGAGATAAATTCATTGATGAAAATGAATTTACTGAAATTATAAAAAATTTAGCTCAAAAATTTGATATTGTTATTACTGGGAGGAACGTTCCTGATAACTTGATTGAAATTGCAGATTTAGTCACAGAAATGAAAGAAATTAAACATCCATATAGAAACGGGGTAAAAGCAAGAGCTGGGATTGAATTTTAAATGAAAAAACTTCTTTTATTTTTATTTATTATCTTTTCAATAGTAAATTTTGCTCAAGCAAAAGAATACAAACGGATTATTTCTTTAGCACCGTCTGTTACAATATCGCTTTATGAGTTAGATTTGGAAAAAAATATTGCCGGCATAACTCTATATTGTCCTAAAGGAAAGTACCAAAAAGAGTTGGTAGGAACTTTTTTAGAGCCTGATTTGGAAAAAATAGTAGCGTTGCGACCAGATTTAATAATAGCTTCAAAAGATGGAAACTTAAAAGCACCTGTTGAAAAACTTCAAAAAATAGGATTTGAAATTTACGTAATGGAAGCGGCGAAAAATTTTGAAGAAATTTGCCAGAATTTTATTTTGCTTGCAAAAAAAACAAATACAGAAAAAACTGCTTTAGAAATAGTAAAAAAAGCAAAAATGCAAGTTGCGGAAATTTACAATAGTACAAAACTTTCACAGGCTAAAACAGTATTTTGGGAGATAGGCACAAAACCGCTTTACACTGCCGGAAAGAACAGTTTTTTAAATAGCTATAATAAATATTCCAATACTAAAAACATTTACGGAGAAACAATAAAATCCGCTTATAGTCCTGTTGATATAGAGGACGTTTTAATGAGAAACCCTGATATTGTTTTAATTGCAGATATGGATACGTCTGCCAAATACCCCCAAGAACAAATAAAAAAATATGCACTTTGCAATGCCGGCAAAAATGGAAAAGTTTATGTTTTAAAATCAGATGAATTGTTTGGGCTTACGCCTTTAAGTTTTTCTGATGAATTGAAAAACATTTCGCTTTTAGGATTTTCAAAAACAAATGGAGATTAAAACTCAAAAGTTGCAGCCTTAATTTAAACAATTCTTTTAACCTAAACAAAAATTTAAAAAACCGCGAAATGAGAAACGAAAGAAATTGACTGAAGTGTGGAACTATGAAATGGGTAAAAAAATTATATTTATTTATATTTTGCTGACTTTAGTGCTTTTTACAAGCTTTATTTTTTCTATTGCATTAGGTTCAAGAGATATCGATTTTGTAGATATTATTAAATCTCTCTTTTCTGACCGTTTATCTGAAGATATCATTATAGTAAAAAGTATAAGATTGCCCAGAGCGGTAATGTCAATTCTTGTAGGTGCAGGACTTAGCACGAGCGGTGCTGCTTTTCAAGCGATTTTAAAAAATCCTTTAGCAGACCCTTTTACGCTTGGCTTATCCGGCGGTGCATCTTTTGGTGCGGCAATAGCTTTTGTTTTTGGAATTAGTGCAAATTTACTCGCATTGCCTTTTTTGGCTTTTGCAGGTTCTTTGTCAGCAGTTTTTATAGTTTACATTATGAATTCAAGTAAAAGTTTTGGCACAAACTCAATACTGCTTTCCGGGGTGATTGTAAGTTATATTTTTTCATCTGCAGTAATACTTTTATTTGCCATATCAGATGCTAACCGTCTACAGTTGGCTTTTATGTGGCTTATAGGAAATTTTTCGTCCTTTGATGAACGTTTGCTTGCTGTAACCACAATTGCTATTTCTCTTGGAATTATTGTTCTTTGTTTTTTGGGGAACATAATAAATGTTTTATCTCTTAGCGGAGATAAACCTAAAACTTTCGGTTTAAATATAAAAACGCATATGAAAATTATTTTTCTTATAGCTTCTCTTATTACGGCAGTTTGCACAGCTTCTTGTGGAATAATAGGATTCGTAGGCTTGATGACCCCACACATAATGAGAAAATTTGTTGGCGCAAACAATGTATACCTCTTGCCTGCCTGTGCTTTTGCGGGTGCCGCATTTCTTTCTTTTTGCGATACGTTAAGTAGAATAATTTTTGTGCCAGTAATGCTTCCGGTTGGAGTTATTACCAATATCGTCGGTGGGGCTTTCTTTGCATTGCTGCTTTTTAAGGGAAAAAGAAATGATTAAAGTAAAAAAACTTTCTGCTGGATACGGTTCAAAAACAATTTTAAGCGAAGTAGATATTTCAATAAATAAAGGATCTTTCACTGCAATTATTGGGAGAAACGGTGCTGGCAAAAGTACTTTTCTTAAAGTTTTATGTGGTTTGATAAAACAATTCAAAGGTGCTATTTTTATAAATGGCAAAGATAAAAGTGAAATTTCAAAAAATGATTTTGCAAAAATTTTAGCATTTATGCCTCAAACTGTGGATATGTCTTTTCCTTTTACCGTAAAAGAATTTTTGATATTTGGACGCTATCCTTACATGAATGTTTTTAAAATAGCCTCTCAAAAAGATTATGCAGTTGTGGAAAACGTTTTAGATTTTATGGATTTGCAAAGTTTTTCAAGCAAAAGAATTGACGAGCTTTCCGGTGGGGAAAAACAAAAGGTTTTAATCGCTCAAACTATAGTTCAAGAAACAGATATTTTGGTTTTTGACGAACCTACAGCTCATTTAGACATAGGAAATCAGTACTCTATTTTGGAAATTTTAAAAAATATAAACGAAAAACTTTCAAAAACCATTATAGTAACTTTGCATGACTTAAACGCCGCCGGAGAATTTTGTCAGGATATAGTTTTATTAGATTGTGGAAGAGTGAAAAATTTCGGGACGGCGCAAGACGTTTTGAATTATAAGGATATAGAAAGCACTTATAAAACTACTGTTGTCGTCAAAACAAATCCTATATCGGGAAAGCCCTACATTATTCCCGTAAGAGCAAAAAATTGTTTAGGAGAACAAACATGAAAAAATTTCTTTCTTATTGTTTTTTATATGATGACACAAATGATTTGCGTTGCGATTTTGAAATTTTATCAGATGAAATTTCAAGTTTGATAGGTCTGCTACGTTCTATTGTTTTAGATAAAAATTTACAAGACGATTTGAGTAAAGTAAATGAACTTATGTACCACATAAACCCAACTTTAAGAACTAAACTTTTAGTGACAGAATCTGAGTTTGATTGGCTATATCAAAAAACGCAAAAACTACAAGAAGAAACAGAAAACATTCTGCCTGATTTTAATAGCGAAACTTCCTCGCTTCCAAAATTCGTGCTGCCTCAAGGGTGTACTGCCGCCTGTATTAGCCATGTGATACGCAGCAAGTGTAAAGTTTTGGTTCGTCTTTTAAGCAGGCATAAGCAACAGGGACATGACATTGATGTTTTGCTGTTCAATTTTACAAATTTGTATTCGGGATATTTTTATTTTCTCGCATTAAAACTAAATTGTTTAGAGGGAATAAAAGAAACAGAATTTAAGAGCAGAGCATACAAGTGATACTACACTATTTGCACAATGTGGAGAAACAATAGTAGATTTTACGGAACAATACAGATCCATTGCTATAAAAAACGAGTGTTCGGATGACGATATTGCGACAGCATTTCCAATGCTTAATGCCGGTAAAATACAGACAGAGCTAATTGGCAATGATGTTGTTTTGATTTTTGACATTGTTGATACCACACTGTACCAAATATCAAAATAAAAACGAGAACACAGAAATCCAAAGTTGGTAAATTTATGATAAAAAATTATATTTCGCACGGCACACTTGTTACAAAGAAAATGTCCGAATATTGCATGGTTGTTGTGAAAGAACTAATCGAACGCTATGAATTTTGGTCATCAGAAAACTTGCGTTTGAATTCCGAATGCGAATAATAGCTATGGCAAAAAGTTAAAATTTTTGATTATAAGAATTGCATTGATAAACTGATCAACGAAGATAATTATTTTAAAATACAAGATAAAATACTGTTCTCTATAATGAAAGAGTTTCTGTACTATCGTTTAAAGGTATTCCTTCTAAATGTATTCTAATGTCTTTATAAAGTGTAAAAATCATGATTTTACAATTTTAAATTTTTGTTAAGAGCATCTTTTAATTGTAACGGAAATCAAGAACGCAGAGAAGTTATTGTGCGGCAGTTGCTGTTGAATGCAGAGCATTCATTCCATAGCAATACTGTCGGTCAAACAGTAAATGCACTAAAACAAAACCACTATTTCAGCAGTCAGTTTTTAATAGATTTAACTAAAAACGAAAAAAACATTGACAGGATTATGGAAATAATTGTTTAACAAATATTTAAGGTCTAATCAGAGGAACAAAAAATGAAACAAGAAAATTTTGCATCAATTATAAAAAGGGATGGAAGCGAGGAAGCTTTTGATTCTAAAAAAATTGTGGCAGCTATTGCAAAAGCAGGTCAGGCAACACAGGAATTTTCCCAAGAAACGGCAAACAAATTGATGTTTAAGGTTCTGCTATCAATGCAAAACAAGGTAGACAAAAAGCAACCTTCTGTAGAAGAAGTGCAAGATATTGTAGAAGAAATTTTACTTTCATCTGCGTATAAAAAAACAGCTAAAGCTTATATCCTCTATCGTGAGCAGCACAATAAAATAAGAGAAGTAACTTCAGTTTTTAATGTTGATTTAGTGGAACAGTATTTGAAAAAAATAGATTGGCAAGTCAACGAAAATAGCAACATGTCTTATTCTTTACAAGGGTTAAACAATTACATTTCCTCTGAAATTAGCAAGGTTTATTGGCTCAACAAAATCTATCCTGAAAATGTCAGAAAAGCACATACGGAAGGTGATTTTCATCTTCATGATTTGGGATTACTTGGCGCGTATTGTGTGGGTTGGGATTTGCAAGATTTGCTGATTAATGGCTTCAAAGGAGTTTTTGGAAAATCAGAAGCCAAACCGGCTAAACATTTCCGAACGGCGCTCGGTCAAATAGTAAATTTTTTCTATACACTGCAAGGCGAGAGTGCTGGTGCACAAGCTTTCTCAAATTTCGACACTTTACTTGCACCTTTTATTTATTACGACAATTTGGCTTATGACGAAGTAAAGCAAGCATTGCAGGAATTTTTGTTTAATATAAATGTTCCCACAAGAGTCGGGTTTCAAACTCCTTTTACCAATCTTACTATGGATTTGACGATTGCTCCCTACTACAAAGATGAGCCTGCAATAATAGGCGGCGAGCGTAAAGACAAAGCTTACGGCGAATTTCAAAAAGAAATGGATATTTTAAATCAGGCTTTTTTGGAACTAATGCTTGAAGGAGATGCCAAAGGAAGAGTGTTTACTTTCCCAATTCCAACCTACAACATAACTAAAGATTTTGATTGGAACAATAAGAATATAAGTGCTTTATGGGACATTACGGCGAAGTACGGTATTCCATATTTTGCGAATTTTATAAATTCCGATATGAAACCAGAAGATACAAGGAGTATGTGTTGCCGTCTTAGAATAGATAATCGTGAACTTCAAAAAAGAGGTGGTGGACTATTCGGAGCTGCTCCTCTAACAGGCTCTATTGGAGTTGTTACAATAAATTTGCCGCGTATTGGTTATCTTGCAAAGGATGAAAAAGATTTTATGAAAAGGCTTAAAAATAATATGGATGTAGCCAAGCAAAGTTTAGAGATAAAAAGAAGTGTGCTTGAGAGATTTACAAATGGAAATTTATACCCGTATATGAGTTTTTATTTGAGAAGCATCAAAGAACGTTTTAATGAATATTGGAAAAACCATTTCTCAACGATAGGATTAGTCGGTTTAAACGAAGCTTGTTTAAATTTATTGAGCCAAAATATTGGAACAGTACAAGGTAAAGCTTTTGGCGAGCGCGTATTGGATTTTATGAGGGGAGTTCTTATAAAGTACCAAGAAGAAACAGGTTCTAATTTCAACCTTGAGGCAACACCAGCCGAAGGAACTTCTTACAGACTTGCAAAAATTGATAAACAAAAGTATCCGGGCATTATTACGGCCAACTCATTTGGCGAAACACCTTTTTATACAAATTCAAGTCAACTTCCCGTAAACTATACAGATGACATTTTTGAAAATTTAGATTTGCAAGACAATATGCAAACAAAGTACACGGGCGGGACAGTAATACATATTTTTGTTGGTGAACGAATTAAAGCACCTGAAAGCTTAAAGAATTTTATAAAGACAGTGTGCCAAAATTACGGCTTGCCGTATTTTTCAATAACACCTACATTCAGCGTATGTCCTATATGCGGTTACATTGAGGGCGAACATAAAGAGTGTCCTAAATGTAAGCAAGCAAAAATTGATGGCATAGATAAACAAATAAAAATTTTAGAAGAAATACTGTGTGCAAAATGATTTTTATGGTTAGTGCAATATAACTTTTACCAATTGTTTTCTAAAAAAATATTTCATTAAGAATAGAAATCTTAAAAATGATCAGGAGCTGTTTTGCAACTTGCAAAGTATGCTTCTAGTGATAGATTATTGGCAGTAAAATAGTCCATTGGACAATTGCAGGAATTTGCGTTTTTAAAGAATACTCATGTTTTTTCAACAATTAGAAGAATACAAACTTATGAAGCCAGGACTTTTAAGGATAAAAAACTTCCTAAAAAGCACTGGCAATCCTCAAGATAAATTCAAATCAATTCACATTGCCGGGACAAATGGCAAGGGGTCTGTTTCAAATTTCGTTTCTGAAATTTTACAATCTGCAGGATACAAAACTGCTTTTTATTGTTCTCCACATCTAATAGATATAACAGAAAGAATTAAAATAAATGGACAAAATATAGGGAAGAAAGTTTTTTTTAATTACTCGAAAAAATACCTTCAAAAAGCTGCTGAGTATAAGCTTTCGTATTTCGAATATTTAACAGCCATTGCTTTTACTTATTTTGCAGATTTGAAAGTTGATGTTGCGGTTGTTGAAACCGGACTTGGCGGACGGTTTGACGCCACAAATATAATAAAAAATCCTCTTGTCTGTGTTATAACTTCCATTGCAAAAGATCATCAAGAAATTCTTGGAAAGAGTATAAAAGAAATCGCATTTGAAAAGGCTGGCATAATTAAGAAAAAATCACTTGTGGTGTGTGGCGATTTGTCCGGTGCTGCTTGCAAAATCATAAAAAGCAAATCTAAAGATGTGTGTTTTTTTAACAGAAATTTTAAAGCAGAAAATATAGAAAGTGGCATTTGCGGTCAAAAATTCGATTATATTTCGCAAGAAGCTGACATTAAGGATATTAAGATAAAAATGTTAGGTCGACACCAAATAATAAACGCCTCTGTCGCGGTTTGTGTAAGCTTTGGTCTAAACAAAAAAGGTTTTTTGATAAGAGAGGACGATATAAAACATGGGTTGGCAAGTGCTTTCTGGGCTGGACGTTTTGAAATAAGAGAGATAAAAAGTAAAAAAGTAAAGTTGATTTTGGATGGAGCACACAATACAGAAGGTCTAAATGTTTTTATAGAAACTTTCAAGAAAATGCATTTTGCAAAATCAAAAAAAACTTTTATTTTCAGTGTTATGAAAGAGAAGAACTATAAAGCAATGGCAAAACTTATTGCTTCTTTTGCAAAGAAAATTATTTTGCCACATATTGGCAACATTAGAGCTGTCGATACTGAAATATTGAAGAATGAATTTTCAAAACATATTGCGGCTGATAGGATAGTTACGGTAGAAACTGTGAAAGAAATTTTTGAAAACTTAAAAACCCCTGAAACCGCATTTGCAGTAGGTTCACTTTACCTTGTAGGAGAAATTTTAAAAAATATTAAAAATTAGGTAAGTCTTTTAAATACTTTTACAAAAATTGGTTTTGTAATGGGTTGTCCGCTGGTATTTTTCAGGTGTAGTTGACTCGTCCCATTTAAAATATTTACAATGCTGGCAGAAAGCAAATCTTTCGGGGAAGGTGAGCGGGAGCTTCCGTTAATCCTTACCGGCAGTGATAAAGAATTTATAGATGTTCTTTTGAGCCTGCGACTCCGCAAAATGCGGATTGAATCTGTTAAAATCAGATGCCGACGGTGATAATGCAAAAAGATTTAAAGCATTTCAGTCCGGATAAAAGAAAGAAAATTTTATTTTTACTTCCCCGAGTGCAATTTAATGACTTGGGGTTTTCTTTTTTTATGAATACAAAATTTATGAAACTTGCAATTGAACTTGCCAAAAAAGGTAAAGGAAAAGTCAGTCCAAATCCTTTAGTCGGTTGCGTCATTGTTAAAAATAATAAAGTAATTGCAAAAGGTTGGCATAAATATTTTGGAGCAAATCACGCTGAGGTTGAAGCTTTACTTTCTGCCGGGCAAAACGCGCAAGGTGCAGATTTGTACTGTACACTTGAACCTTGCAATAGTTTTGGGAAAAAGCCGCCTTGCTCGCAGGCAATTGTAAAATCAAAAATAAAAAGAGTTTTTTTTGCCGTTAAAGATAAAGCGGTTAAAGAAAGCGTGAATTTTATGAAGGTGAACAATATTGAAGTCGTTGGTGGAATTTTAGAAAAAGAAGCAAAAAATTTGCTAAAAGATTATTTAATCCATTTAAAAAAAGAACCTGAAGTTTGCATAAAAACAGCGATAAGTTTAGACGGTAAAATAGCTACATATAAATACGATTCAAAATGGATAAGTTCTAAAAAAGCAAGAAATTATGTTCACAAATTGCGGGGTCAATATGATGCTGTTCTTATTGGGACAAACACGGCTTTAAAAGACAATCCTTTTCTCACTACCCATTCTAAAACTTTGCAAAACCCGGTACGTGTTGTTATAGATTCAAACTTAAACCTTCCTAAAAAAGCACACTTGTTAGATGGGTCCGTTTCAACTGTGGTTTTATATGACCAAACGTTAAAAAAAATCTCCAACCATTTCATAAAAGACGGCATTATTTTAACGCCCATAGATATTAAAGCTGCCAAAAAAAATTTCAACGTTATAATAGAAAAGTTAAATAAATTTTCTTTAAAAAGAATTTTAATAGAGGGTGGTGGAGAAATTATTTCTTCGGCTTTGTTTTCAAAAAGCGTGGATAAAATTTACTTTTTTTATTCACCTAAAATTATCGGTGGGAAAACGGCGGTTTCTGTCGTTGGCGGACAAGGCGTTGAAAACATAGTGGATGCCTTAAAGGTTAAAAATTTGGAAATATCAAAATTTGGAAAAGATTTTTTGGTTGTTGGGAATTTAAAAAAGGAATAAGAATGTTTACAGGAATTATTGAAGATGTTGGCAGAATAAAATTAATATCAGATTCAAAAATTGAGGTAGAGACAAAACTCGACGATATTTCAAAAGGCGGTAGCATTGCCGTAAACGGCATATGTTTAACGGCGGTCAAATTGACGCAAAATTCTTTTTTTGCAGATTACAGTCCTAATACCGACAAAATTACTAATTTTTCAAAATTGCAAATAAATTCAAAAGTAAATCTTGAAAGAGCTTTAAAATTATCAAGCCGGCTTGGCGGTCATATTGTAAGCGGACATGTTGACGGTACGGCAAGCATCAAAAAAATAGAAAAACAAAATAATTTTTACAAATTTTCTTTTGCTTGTGGCAAAAATATTTTAAAATTTTGCGTTGATAAAGGGTCTATCGCTATTGATGGAATAAGCCTTACTATCTCAAAAGTTTTTTCCGACTATTTTGAAGTTTTTGTAATACCTGAAACCTTTAATAATACCGCAATAGCTTTCAAGAGTGTAGGCAGTGCAGTAAATATTGAAAATGATATTTTAGCGAAATATATTGAAAGGTTTTCAAACAAAAAAGCGAACGATATTTCTTTTGAAATATTGGAAAGGAGTGGTTTTACAGATGAAAAATAATTTTTCTGAAATTTCAGATGCAGTTAAGGACATTAAAGATGGGAAAATGATTATTGTTGCCGATAATCCTTTAAGAGAAAATGAGGGTGATTTAGTTTGTGCTGCGCAAAAAGTAACACCTAAAATCATAAACTTTATGGTTAAATTTGGTCGCGGGTTAATATGTGCACCTGCGAAAAGAGATATTTTAGAAAAGCTTAACATAAGAGATATGGTGGAAAAATCTACGGAAAAAAAGGGTTGTGCTTTTATGGTTTCTGTAGATTTCAAGGAAGGAACAACGACAGGGATATCTGCTTTTGACAGAGCGTTGACAATAAAAAAACTTATAGATCCAAGTTCAAAATCAGATGATTTTGCAAAGCCCGGCCACATTTTTCCACTTGCGGCAAAAGACGGTGGAGTTTTTAAAAGAGCAGGACACACTGAAGCCGCTGTGGATTTAGCCATTCTTGCAGGGTTAAAGCCTGCTGCTGTAATTTGCGAAATAATGAAAGAAGATGGAACTATGGCAAAAATTCCAGATCTAATGAAATTTGCAAAAAAGCATAAATTAAAAATTATCACGGTAGAGGAACTTATAAAATATAGAAAGCAAAAAGAAAATTTTGTTGCTGAAATTGTTCGTGCAGATTTTCCAACAAGATATGGACATTTTAAGATTGCTTTGTTTAAGGACCATATTTCAAATGAGGAACATTTGGCAATTATAAAAGGGAATGTCCGAGGCAAAGAAAAAGTTTTGACTAGGCTGCATTCCTCATGTGCTACGGGCGACATTTTTCATTCTCAACGTTGCGATTGTGGGCCCCAGCTTGAAATGGCTTTAGCAAATATTGAAGAATCAGGTGAAGGAGTTGTTTTATATATGGACCAGGAAGGACGTGGTATTGGACTTGCAAATAAATTGAAAGCTTATGTTTTGCAGGAAAAAGGTTTAGATACTGTGGATGCGAATATTGCTTTAGGCTTTGCACCGGATTTAAGAGATTATGCGGCTTGTGCAAAAATTTTGACTGCACTTGGGGTAAAAAGCGTTATGCTTATGACAAACAACCCCAAAAAAATAAAAGGTTTGCAAGATTTTGGCTTGAAAGTTGAAAAAGCAGTTGCTATTGAAATTGAGCATACAAAGTTTAATAAAGAGTATCTGAAAACAAAAAAAAATAAAATGGGACATTCCCTAAAAAAAATATAGGAGAAAATATGAAAGTTTACAGTGGAAATTTAAACGGTAAAGGAAAAAAGTTCGCAATTGTTGCTTCAAGGTTTAATGAATTTATTACAGACAAATTGATAAGCGGTGCTGAAGATATTTTAAAAAGGCATTTTGTGTCAGAAGAGGATATTTCTTTATACTGGGTTCCGGGTGCTTTTGAAATTCCTACTCTAGCAAAAAATATTGCTGAAAGTAAAAATTATGACGCCGTAATTTGTTTGGGCTGTGTTATAAGAGGCGACACTCCGCATTTTGATTATGTAAGTGCAGAAGTTTCAAAAGGGATTGCATCTGTAAGTTTTCAAACAAAAATACCTGTGATTTTTGGAGTATTGACGACAGAAACCATTCAACAAGCTATTGAAAGGGCTGGAACTAAAGCCGGCAACAAAGGTGCTGACGCAGCGGTAAGTGCGATAGAAATGGCAGATATGTATTCGCAGATTTTTAAATGCTAATAAATTTGGTTAAAGAGTTGTTTATGGTGTAAAAAATAGTACACAATTTTGGTACTCTATAGATTTAGAATAAATGTTGGCCAGGAAAAGAAAAGCAATTGCACAGGAATATTAAATTTCAGAAATCAGCTCAATACATTGCATGTTGAGTGGTTTGATAAAAAAGGTTTCATTTGGCACAATGATAGATACGCAAATGCGAATTTTTTAAATGATGTGGAGTACTTTAAATGATAGATTTGCACACGCATACTTTTTTTTCTGACGGGGTTTTAAGTCCATCTGAGCTTGTTTATAGGGCTAAGTGTAATGGTTATAAAGCTATAGCGATTACTGATCATGTTGATTATTCTAACATGGAATTAGTGATTCCAAACATAGTTAAAGTAACTCAAATTCTTACTAAAAGTTATGGCATTGGTGTTCTTGCTGGAGCGGAATTGACTTACGTTCCGCCTAATCTCATAAGTTTGGCAGCTAAAGAGTGTCGGAAGCTTGGTGCGAGGGTTCTAGTTGTTCACGGAGAAACTGTCGCTGAAACTGTTCCGGCTGAAACTAACTTTTATGCTGTTTGTGCCGATATAGATATTCTTGCTCATCCTGGTCACCTAACGCCGCAAGAAGCAGAACTTGCTGCTAAAAACGATATAAAAATAGAGATTACTACAAGACGCGGACACGGTGTCACTAATGAAGAAGTTGCCAAGACAGCTTTGTCAAAAAATGCAAAACTTGTTTTAAATACGGATTTTCATTGCCCCGATAATTTTTTGACAAGCGAATTGATAGACCAAGTTTTAAAAGATTGCCATTTACCTGGAGATTATTATCAAACAATGAAAAGCAATTCGCTTGAGATAATAAAAAAATATGGAGGCTGTAGTGAATTTTAAAGTGGGTAAAAAAAGCGTTCTAATTTACGTGATAACATTAGTCTTTATTCTTGCCGGAATAGGTTGTTTTAAGTTCCTTTATAAAAGTCGGGAAACAAAAGCAGTCGAAAAATTATCTGGTGCATATGTGTTTTTTAGCCGTGGAGACCAAAACACTGGTGCCGCACTTATAGATGAAACAATTGCTCAATATGCGGCAACTCCCGCAGCTTATCAAGCAAGCCTTATAAAAGCCGATTTGTTAACTCAGCAACGCAACTTTGATGAAGCATTGCAGCTTTTGCAAAACGTGGTTGCTAATGGAATACCTTACGATATTAGACATTTGGCAAGCTCAAGAATTATAAATATTTACGATGCGCAACAAGATTATTTTAATGCTATAAATGCGGCCAATCAATTCGTCAATAATTATCCCAATAGTTTTCTTGTAAAAGATGTTTATCTAAATCTGGCGGTTTGTTATATCACGACGGGGTCAAGAGATTTGGGAGTAAAAACTCTTAATGTTATATTAGAAAAATTTCCGGCAACGAGAGAAGCAGAAAGAGCACAAAATATACTTTACCAATTAAAATAAGGAGGGAGAATGAATATTCCACGAAATTTAAAATATACAAAAACGCATGAGTGGGTTGAAATGCTTGTCGGAAAAGCGAAAGTTGGAATTACAGATTTTGCTCAGCAGGAGATTTCAGACATTGTCCACATAGAACTTCCTGAAGTTGGAAAAATTGTGAAGAAAGAGCAACCAGTGGCAGTCGTAGAATCTGTGAAATCTGCATTTGACATTTATGCTCCTCTAAGCGGAAAAATTATAGAAATAAATGATGCTATTTTAGATTCTCCAGAGATTGTAAATCAATCGACTTACGAAAAAGGATTTTTGTTTATAATTGAAATTGCAGACGCTAAAGAAATGGAAACTTTACTTTCTTCAGACGATTACCAAAAGCTTATTTAATAAATCAAATGAATTTCATTCAAAAAAACAAACGTACTCAAAAACAAATGCTTGAGACTATTGGCGTTAATTCAATAGACCAGCTTTTTGATTCCGTTCCTGAAAATATCAAAACAAGTCAGCTTAACATATCCGGCGGAAAAACTGAACAGGATATCTTAAAAGACTTTTCAGAGCTTGCCAATAAGAACAAAAAATTAATTTCGTTTAGAGGTGCTGGAAATTACGATCACTTTGTCCCGTCATTGGTTTCAGAAATAACGGAACGTTCAGAGTTTTGGACGGCTTACACTCCTTATCAGTCTGAGGCCAGTCAAGGCACTTTGCAAGCTATTTTTGAATATCAAAGTTTGATTTGTGCTTTAACTGGACTTGACGTTTCCAATGCTTCACTTTACGATGGTGCTGTTGCTGTTGCAGAAGCCGCATTGCTTGCTTTAAGACTATCAGGAAAAACAGAAATTATTGTGTCAGAAGGGTTAAATCCTCAATATATCCAAACCTTAAAAACTTATCTTACGAATTCAAATGCAAAAATAAAAATAGTTCCTCTTTCTCAAAACGGAAATCTTGAAAAAGCAGATATTGATAATTTATTAAGCGATAATATTGCAGCAGTAATTGCTCAATCTCCAAACTATTTAGGTATAGTAGAAGATATGAGTTGCTTGTCTAACTGTGTAAAAATTAAAAAAGCTTTGTTTATATCTGTTGTAAATCTACTGTCTCTTGGTGTTTTTCAAACGCCAGGAGAGTATAATTGCGATATCGCTGTTGGCGAAGGACAGCCGTTAGGGTTAGAAACGAATTTTGGCGGAGCAACTTTTGGTTTTATGGCTGTGCACAAAGGATTTGAGTGGAAATTGCCAGGCAGAATTGTTGGGCAAACCGTTGATATAAATGGCAAAAGAGGTTTCGTTTTAACTTTACAATCGCGGGAGCAACATATAAGGAGGGAAAAAGCTTATTCAAACACTTGCACGAATGCTTCCTTAAATGCTTTGTCAGCTTGTGTTTATTTAGCTGGTTGGGGTAGCGATGGTTTAAAAAAACTTGGCTCAGTAAATATTTCAAAAGCAAGATATGCTTTTAATAAAATAAAAACTATTGATGGGTTAGAGGCTAAATTCAAAAATGCTATATTTTTTAATGAATTTGTTTTTGATACTGGCAAAAACATAAAAAAACTTCAGCAAGCTTTTTTAAAAAACAACATATTGGGTCCTCTTGAATTATCTGCTTTTGGAAAAAATTTCAAAAATTCACTGCTTTTTTGCGTAACAGAGCAAAGAACAAAAGAAGAAATAGACAAATTAGTGGAAATCTTAAGAACCACATGAATATATTTGCTCAGCCATTAACTGTTGTGATTATGTGAAATTTATTTGGTTGGGTTTATTTTAATAACTTATCTACAGTTTCCAGCCATTCCTTTTCCAATCCTTTCGTGTAACCTGCATATCGTCTTACTACTTCTCCGCTTTTATCTATTATGAAAAATGCCGGTATGCCATTTACTGCGTAGGCTACGCTCACTCTGTTTTCGCCGAGTAATATTTTGTAATCAATGTCATGCTCTTTAATGAACTTATCAATTGTAGCACGGTTTTCGCCAACATTTATACCAAGCACTATAAAGTTTGGATTCCCAGCTTTTAATTTGTTTAGTTGTTTTACAGCAGGAAGCGATGCTCTGCAAGGTGGGCACCAAGTAGCCCAAAAATCGATGAAAACAACCTTTCCTTTTTGCTCTGACAGTTTTACATAATTGCCATCTAAATCTTGGAGTTGAAAATCTGGTGCTGAAACAGAATAAGAAATACTTGTAGATGAAAACAGCACAAATAAAGCAAATAAAAATTTTTTAAAGTACATTTTCTAATACTCCTTTTAAATATTCTTTAGATTTAAAACCTATAATTTTTTCAATTACATTCCCACTTTTAAATAAAATCAGGCATGGAATAGACACTATTTGAAATCTTGCAGACAATGAAGTGTTTTCGTCTGTGTTGACTTTGCCGATTTTTATTTTACCTTTGTATTCATCTGCAAGCTCATCTACGATAGGACTGATCATTTTGCAAGGACCGCACCATGGCGCCCAAAAATCTAACAATGTTGGTTTGTCAAAGTTTGCTATTTCGCTTTCAAAATTTTCTTCATTAATTTCAATTACCATTTGTAAATTCCTCCTTTTTAAGTGGTGCATAACTCTTAATTTTTTTTTGCTTGTATATTATACAAAATAATTTATAGTGCGGCTGCAACGAAAATTATCCATACTGCATTTTACTGTTTTTGCTAGAAAATTGCGGCATTGCCGACTTATACCAACTGGTATTGATTTTGTCAGTGCAACAATAGAAATATTTTTGTCAGAGTGAAAGTTAGAACAAAAACTACCGGGATTATATAAAGTTGCTATTTATGATACAATAACAGCAGACGTCGTTTTGTATTTATAAAATCGTTCTACTGGTTAGGTTAATTGGAGAGGAAATGTTAGACATTAAAGCAATAAGAGAAAATGTAGAAACTGTAACGCAAGCGATGCTAAACAGAAATCAGGACATAAATTTTAACAACCTTCTGAAATTGGACGACAGAAGAAGAGAAACCATCTCAAAAATTGAGAACTTAAGATTTGAAAGAAACCAAGAAACTGAAAAAATCGGAAAACTTAAAAAAGAAAACAAAGAAATCCCGCAAGAAATTCTTGAACGCGTCAACAAAATAAGAGATGTTATTCAAGAATTAGAAAAGCAGCTTTTGACAATTGAAAATCAAATGGAAGATTTTTTACTCAGAGTTCCTAATACCGTAGACGAGAATGTTCCATTAGGAAAAGACGAAAAATCTAATAAAGTAATCAGATATGTCGGAAAACCAAAAGAGTTTTCTTTTAAACCAAAACATCACTGGGGAATCGGTGAAGCGTTAGGGATACTAGATTTTTCAGCTGCTTCAAAAATATCCGGCTCGCGTTTTGCCGTCTTAAAAGGTAAAGGTTGTGCTTTAGAAAGAGCAATAATTTCATTCTTTTTAAATACACATACACAAAATGGGTACAAGGAAATAATGACGCCTTACCTTGTTAACCGCGTGAGTATGACAGGAACTGGACAGCTTCCGAAGTTTGAAGAAGAAGTTTTTAAGTGTTGCGATGACGATTTGTATTTAATTCCAACAGCTGAAGTTCCCGTTACAAACATGTACAGGGACGATGTTTTAGAAGAAAGCTGCCTACCTCAAAAATTTACTTCTTATTCCGCTTGTTTCAGAAGAGAAGCCGGTTCTTATGGGAAAGACACAAAAGGACTTATCAGAAATCATCAATTTAACAAAGTAGAGCTTGTAAAATTCGTCAATCCTGAAAAATCAATGGAAGAACTTGAAAATCTTGTTTTAGACGCTGGAAAAGTTTTGGAACTTTTAGAACTTCCTTACAGGGTTATGCTTTTATGTTCTGGTGATACTGGTTTTTCGTCATCTAAAACTTATGATCTAGAGGTTTGGCTTGCAGGCGACGGAGCTTACAGGGAAATTTCTTCTTGTTCTAATTTTAAAGATTTTCAAGCAAGAAGAATGAATATAAAGTATAAAAATTCACAAACAAAAAAAAGAGAATTTGTGCATACGCTAAACGGTTCTGGTGTTGCTGTAGGTAGAGCGTTTGCAGCTATTTTAGAAAATTTTCAACAGGAAGACGGTTCTGTAATAATACCTGAAGTTTTAAGAAAATATACGGGTTTTGACGTAATAAAGTAAAGGAGAACACAATGCTTCAAAAGTTTATCGCAAACAGAAAACTTAAAAGTATTGTTGTCGCTATGAATTCAGAATTAACACCAATTTTAGAGATATTAAAACCCTACAAAAAGTTGGATAAACTCGGCAAAACTTTTTTTTATAATGAAAACGCTATAGTCATAAAAAGTGGAATTGGACAGATCTGTGCAGTAGATGCAGTTTCTTCCCTCATTTCGTTTTTAGGTGGAAAACAAAATTTGGAATGTATAATAAATGTCGGTCTTTGTGGAAGTTTGGTAGGTGAGAAATATAAAGTTGGAGACATTTTGATGGTTAAAGATGTTGTAGACTATGATTTTGATATAAGTAAAATAGATGGACTAAAGCCCGGACAATATCCGGGGTATGAAAGTGTTTTTTTTGAAGCGGATTTAAGCTATTTCAATTCTTTAAAGGAAATTTATGGTGATAAGATAAAAGCTGTTCGTTGTGCAAGCGGTGATAAATTTATTGCCGATAAAAACACTCAAGATAGTTTAGTAAAAAATTTTGATGCCGATATTTGCGATATGGAGTCGGCGGCAATTGCAATAATTGCTAAAAAGTATGGAATACCTGCAATTATTATAAAAGCGGTTTCCGATGTTGTCAATGATGAAAGTTTCCAAAAAACTTATCAAAATTCTACAAAAACTGTCACTAGAAATTATATAGGTGTCTTAAAAATTATATTAGAAAACAAGCTTTTTGGGTAACATTTTTGTTATTGCTTGTTCTGCTAATTGTAGAAACCGTGCAGTACTTATCTTTTTTTCAGCATTTGTGTGCATATTTTATAACATTTTTCTACTCAACAATACTATCTTGTCTTTACAGAAACAGGTATTAGACGTTTTTGGTTTGGCGAATTAGCTAATTCTGTTTCATATAAGATTTTCATGATAATTAAATTTGTAAACCTTACAAAAGAATTATATAATCCGCGAGTACGTGTGCTGAAGTGCGATTGCGTAGCGACAATGTTTTTATATGAAGCGAGACGACTTAAGTTTAGTAGTTTTGAAGGATAATGATAATGCTGAAAATTTTACGGTCTGTTTTTGGGTCACAAAATGAGAGAGATATAAAAGCTATAAAACCTGTTGTCGAAAAAGTAAATTCTTTTGAACCACAAGTCAAAAAGCTTACCGATGAACAATTAAAATCAAAGACTACTGAATTCAGAGAACGTCTCAAAAGCGGAGAATCGCTTGACAAAATTTTGCCTGAAGCTTTTGCGTGCGTGCGTGAGGCATCTGTACGAACGATTGGCTTAAGGCATTTTGACGTTCAAATTATCGGCGGGTATATTTTGCATAAAGGAAAAATCGCTGAAATGAAAACTGGAGAAGGAAAAACTTTGGTTGCAACTCTTGCTGCTTATCTTAACGCTTTGCCTCAACTTGGCGTACATGTTGTTACAGTTAATGATTATCTTGCCAAAAGAGATAAAGAATGGATGGGAGTGGTTTACGAAAAACTTGGGCTTACCGTCGGGAACATAGCACATGATACAAGCAATGAAGATAGAAAAACCGCTTATAATTGCGATATAACTTATGTCACAAATAACGAAATCGGCTTTGACTATTTAAGAGATAACATGGTATCTACAAAAGAAGGCAGAGCGTTACGTTCTCTAAATTACGCTATCGTTGACGAAGTTGATTCTATTTTAATAGATGAGGCGCGTACGCCTTTAATAATTTCTGGTGCTGCAGAACAAGCAACGGACAAGTACTACGTTTCAAATAGAATTGTGTCTATGTTAAAAGGCAGACATATTACAGAAAATGAAGAAATTAAGGCAAAATATGCTGGCGTTGATTTAGCAAAAGGTTACGACTATCTTGTGGATGAAAAAAACCACAATGTTGTTCTTACCGAGCAGGGCGTTCAAAAATCAGAAAAAATTTTAGGGATTACAAATATTTACGATGATTTGCAGTCTGAATGGGTGCATCACATAACGCAGGCTATAAAAGCACATAATTTATTTCGCAGAGATGTAGAGTATATTGTTAAAGACGGTGAAGTTGTTATTATTGATGAATTTACCGGAAGACCTATGCCTGGCAGGAGATGGTCTGACGGTCTTCATCAAGCTGTGGAAGCTAAAGAAAATTTAAATATAGCCGGTGAAAATCAAACTCTTGCCACAATAACATTTCAAAACTTTTTTAGAATGTATAAAAAGCTTTCCGGAATGACTGGAACAGCCTCCACAGAAACTGCAGAATTTTGGGAAATTTATAAACTTGGAGTTGTGGAAACTCCTACGAATAATCCTATGATTAGAAAAGATTATACCGATGTAATCTATAGGACGGAAAGAGAAAAATATGAGGCTATCTCAAACGAGATAGAACAATTGTGGAAAAAAGGTCAGCCGATTCTCGTTGGAACACGTTCGATAGAAAAATCTGAAAAAATATCAGGGATTTTAAGAAAAAAAGGAATTCCTCATCAAGTTTTAAATGCTAAATACCATGAACTTGAAGCCCAAATTATTGCAAATGCCGGGGCAAAAGGTGCTGTGACAATAGCCACGAATATGGCTGGCAGAGGAACTGATATTGTGCTGGGAGCGAGCGATAAAGAGCAAAACGAAGAAATAAAAAAACTTGGCGGTTTGCATATAATAGGTAGCGAAAGACATGAATCACGAAGAATTGACAATCAGTTACGAGGACGCTCTGGAAGGCAAGGCGATCCGGGTTCTTCAAGATTTTTCCTATCTATGGAAGATGAACTTATGCGGCTTTTTGGGTCAGAAAGAATGTCTATTGTAATGCAAAAATTAGGACTTAAAGACGGAGAAGATATTCAGCATCCTTGGATTTCAAAAGCTGTTGAAAGCGCTCAAAGAAAAGTTGAGGGAATGAATTTTGACATAAGAAAACAGTTGATAGATTTTGATAATGTTATGAATAAACAACGCGAAGCGGTTTATAATTTGAGAAATGAAATTCTTGAAGGTGAGGATTTAACCGATACTATAAAAGATATGTTGAAAGAAACTGTAGGTGAAAAAGTATTGGAATGTTCTACTGCAAAATATGCTGAAGAATGGGAATGGACAACTCTCATTACTTGGCTTGAAAGAAATTTTGGGCTTAAATACGAAATTGAAAATAAAGAAATTTTAAATTATCTCACAAAAGAAGCTTTGCAAGAAGACTTGAATGAAAAAGTTTCAGCTGCTTATGAAAAAAGACGGGAAGAGTTAACGCCGGAACTTATGTCGCATATTCAAAGAATGGTTCTTTTGCAGATGATAGATTCTTCGTGGAAAGACCATTTGTATGAATTAGATCAACTAAGACGTGGAATTGGTTTTAGAGCTTACGCTCAAAAAGATCCAAAAATCGAATATCAAAAAGAATCTTTTATACTTTTTGAAACTATGATGAAAAGAATAAGAGACAATACTGTAGAATATATCTTTAAAGTGCACATTGACGTAAAAACTCAACATCAGCAAAAAATAAATCCAAATTTGGCAGGTTCTGCAGGTTCAAATGGAAAGAAATCTGAAGAAAAAAAATCAGTAAAAGATTTAAATAAAATTGGAAGGAATGATCCTTGTCCATGCGGAAGTGGAAAAAAATACAAAAAATGCTGTGGTGCATAATTAGAAGTTTTTACAGATTTTCGACTACTGACAGCATAAAATTTTATGGAAAAAACTTATGAAAACAAAACATTTGCTGTCAATTTATGATTTATCTAATGAAGAAATTAAAAAAATACTAACCTTTGCTTTTGAACTCAAAAAAAAGAAAAAATCAGTAGATACTTTCAATGGCAAAACTTTAGGCTTGCTTTTTGAAAAACCGTCTACAAGAACACAAGTTTCTTTTGCCGTTGCAATGATGCAGTTGGGTGGAAATTCCTTAATTTTAAATGCGGACACTATTCAAAGAAAAAGAGGCGAGTCTATATCTGATACCGCAAGAGTTTTCTCGCGTTATTTAGACGGGTTAATGATAAGGGCTTTTAAGCATAGTGATGTTGAGGAATTTGCAAAATATTCTTCAATTCCTGTGATAAATGGTCTTACAGATTATGAACATCCCTGTCAGATTCTTGCAGATATTATGACTATTATGGAATTGCATAAAATCAAAAGTTTTGAAAGCTTGAAAAAATTAAAGATTATATTTATTGGAGACGGAAACAACATCGTTCATTCTTTGATTGCTATTTCGGCTGTTTTAGAGCTTGATTTTACGTTAATTTGCCCAAAAGAATATCAACCTAAAAAAGAAATTTTAAATAGAGCTTGCGAACGTGGTGCAAAAATTAAAATTACAGATAAAATAAGCGAAGTAAAAGACGGTGATGTGGTTTATACCGATGTGTGGACTTCTATGGGGTTTGAAAGTGAAGAAAAAAAGAGAAAAAAGTTTTTAGAGCCATATCAAATTAATGACGAACTTTTAAAAAAAGCCTCTACTAAATGCATAGTTTTGCATTGTTTGCCGGCAGTTCGCGGAGAAGAAATAACTGCAGCAGTTATGGATAAATACGAAAATTCAATTTTTACTCAGGCTGAAAATAGACTTCATGTTCAGAAAGCTGTTTTACTGCACCTTCTTTAAAAATGGACATAATACTTGCTTCATCATCTCCAAGGAGAATTTCTCTTCTAAAAAAGTGGGGGTTAAAATTTAAAATTATCCCGGCTTGCGTTGACGAAACGACGAAATTGACGAAACCTTCCTTTACAGTACGTTATTTAGCTGAAAAAAAAGGAGATTTTATTTACAGCAAGTTCCCTAATTCACTTATAATATCTGCAGATACCGTTGTAGCTTTAAACAGACGTATCGTCGGTAAACCTAAAACAAAAAAAGAATCTGAACAAATTATTAGAGAATTAAACGGAAGTATCCATAAAGTTTATACAGGAGTAGCTTTAATTTATAAAGGTAAAAAAAATGTTTTTTATGATATTGCGAGAGTGAAAATGAAAAAGCTGCCTGAAAATCAGTTGAGAAAATTTTTTGGGAAACATTTAGATAAAGCCGGCTCTTATGCAGTTCAAGACGAAAATGATAATTTTGTTGAAAAAATTTACGGCGATTATTATACAGTAGTTGGTTTACCGTATTACAAATTGGCAAAAGAATTAAAAAAATTTGCGGTAAACTTAAAAATTGCAGCAGTAATATAGTGAAACTAAAATTACATGGAGGAAATAATGAAGGAAGATTTAGTGAAAATAGCGTTTATTGGTGGAAGTGGGTTGTATGAAATTGATGGTATTGCAGATGTTGTGGAAAAAGATATAGACACTCCGTTTGGAAAACCGTCTGATAAAATAATAATTGGAAATTTAAATGGAATAAATTGTGCTTTTCTGCCAAGACATTCGCGTAATCATACTTTAATGCCTTCAGAAATAAATCAAAGAGCAAATATATATGCTTTGAAATCCATCGGTGTGGAAAAAATTGTTTCTTTCACGGCAAGCGGCTCGTTGAAAGAAAACATAAAACCGAAAGAAATAGTTATACCTGATCAAATTTTTGACAGAACAAAAAATAGACCTTCTACATTTTTTGAAAACGGAATTGTTGTCCATGTTTCTTTTGCTGAACCCTTTTGCAATGAAATAAGAGATTTAATTCACAAAACCGTAGGTGACCTTGCTTTAGAGCATCACTTCGGAGGAACTTATGTCTGCATTGAAGGTCCCCAGTTTTCCACAAAAGCGGAATCTGAAGTTTATCGCCAGCTTGATTTTTCTTTAATCGGAATGACTATCTGTCCTGAAGCAAAACTTGCAAGAGAGTCGGAAATCTGTTATGCAAATATTTCGCTTATTACAGATTTTGACAGTTGGAAGTTTGGAAGTGAAGTAACCAATGATGCTGTAGTTTTGGTTTCACAAACAAACAGTTCAACTGCTAAAAAAATTATAAAAAATTTAGCGGATAAGCTTGAAAAAATGGAAATAAAATGTTCCTGTAGAAATGCTTTAAGGTCAGCGATAATGACTTCCTATGATAAAGTTAAGACAAGTCCGCACTACAAAAATGTATCCCTGCTTTTGGGTAAATATTGTGAATGATTTTTGAGATAAAGCAAACAAAATTTAAATTGTAGATAAGCTGAAAAGCAAAATAATGATAAATACTAGTACTAAGTTTTTAGCAATTTTAGGCAATCCTGTCAGTCATTCTTTTTCACCTCAGATGCACAACATCTGGTTTGCAAGAGAGAATCTAAATTTTGCATATCTTGCGTTTGCACCTTCTCAAAATAATCTAAAAAAAACTGTGCAATCTTTAAAAATTTTAGGTTTTTACGGTGCAAATATTACCGTTCCCTACAAAGTTTCAATAATGAAAGAATTGAAATTCATAGATAAAGCGGCAAAAAAGATAGGCAGTGTCAATACTTTAAAATTTAAAGACGGTAAACTTTATGGATACAATACTGATTATTTAGGACTTTTAAAAGATTGGGAGGATAAAAAGATAAATTTTAGTGACCAAAATGTTTTAGTGGTAGGAGCCGGTGGAGCTGCAAAAGCCGTTATATATGCTCTTAAAATAAAAAAACCTAAAAATATTTTTATCACCAATAGAACTTTATCTAAAGCAGCATCTTTAGCCGGTATTTTTAAAATTAAAGTTTTGCCGGTTGATAAAGTTGAAAGTTCTTTCTCGAATGTGGACATTCTTATCAACGCATCGTCTTGCGGTATGAATAAAGATGACAGGTTGTTTTTTAAAATATCTGATTTTAATAAACAGACTATAATGTATGATTTAATTTATAACAAAAATACTCCTTTCATTGAATTTGCAAAAAGCAAAAAGCTAAAATTTTACTCTGGAATAGGAATGCTTGTCCGACAAGGTGCGTATTCTTTTAAAATATGGACTGGGATATACCCAAGCATAAAAACTGCCGAGAATTTTTTTAAAAAATTAAGCTAATTGTTTTGAGGATTACTACAAAATTTTAAATTTTAATAACTATTACTTTAGTGGATAGTCTGGTTGTTGCTCATTTCAATGTGGTACTTTAAAATATAGGCTAATTGAAAATTATAACAATAGCCCGGTGCTACAGCAAATCAACTTGTCTTTAAGTGATTTTTCTAGCAGGTAAATTGGCAAGTCTGCACAGAAGCAAAAAATAACTATGCAGAAAAATGTGCAGTGTCAAGAGATGTACCACAGAAGCTGCTACTATTGTAAAAACATCAAAACTTAAAAACAGGAGATTAAGAGTGCAAAGCTTAAAAAAAACTGATTTTGAAATTTATGAGGTGCTATCAAAAGAACTTAAAAGGCAGAAAGAAACTATTGAGCTTATTGCCTCCGAAAATATTGTCTCTGCATCTGTTTTAGAAGTGCAAGGGTCTTGCCTTACAAACAAATATGCGGAGGGTTATCCGGGTAAAAGGTATTATGGTGGATGTGAAGTTGTTGATATTGCCGAAAATCTTGCTATAGAAAGAGCGAAAAAATTATTCAATGCAAAATTTGCAAATGTGCAACCGCATTCGGGAGCACAGGCCAATTTTGCAGTTTTTATTGCACTTTTGAGACCAGGTGACACTGTTTTAGGATTGAATTTATTGCACGGCGGACATTTGTCTCATGGAAGTCCTTACAACATATCTGGCAAATGGTTCAATGTTGTGTCTTACACCGTTAAAGATGATGGTTATTTAAATTATGAAGAAATAGAAAAAGCTGCTATAGAGCATAAACCTAAAATCATTATTAGTGGTGCGAGTGCATATTCGCGCAGATGGGATTGGAAAAAAATTTCAAATATAGCAAGGAAGTGCGGGGCATATCATATGGCTGACATGGCGCACTATGCAGGGTTGATAGCTGCTGGTGTGTATCCTTCTCCTGTAGAATTTGCAGATATTACCACGACTACAACGCATAAAACTTTAAGAGGTCCTCGTGGTGGGTTAATTCTTACAAACAATGAGGAGTTTGCAAGTAAAATAAATTCTGCAGTTTTCCCCGGACAGCAGGGCGGACCGTTGATGCACGTAATAGCGGCTAAAGCGGTATCTTTTGCGGAAGCTTTAAGCCCTGAATTTATAGAATACCAGAAACAAGTTTTAGCAAATGCAAGAAAACTTGCTGAAATTTTAGAAAAAGGTGGTTTAAGAATTGTATCTGGTGGAACGGACTGCCACATGTTTTTGGTAGATTTGAGACCTCTAAATGTTAAGGGAAAAAATGCTCAAGAAGTTCTTGAAAAAGCTAGCATTACTTTAAATAAAAATGGCATCCCATATGATACTGAAAAACCAGCCATAACTTCAGGCATTAGAATAGGTTCTCCGTCGGTAACAACAAGAGGCATGAAAGAAAAAGAAATGGAAATAATCGCAAATGGGATAATTAGAATTTTAAAAGATATTTCAAATGAAAAAACCATGGCCGAAGTTAAAAGTGAAATGTTGAAACTTTGCAAAGATTTTCCGATTTATGCCAATTGAGTTATTAGAGAACTACTGCAGAGTCGAATTGCATAAGTAGCCAATTGATTGGCACGAAACACCTAAAAAACAAATCGGCAATGTGGGAGTTTTTGGTTATTAGTTGTTGTTTCATGTTGTTATGGATTTGGTGGATATTTTTAATTTAAGTGATTAGCATTCAAATGTGGCATGGAATCAGCCGCTTTTGTTTACATGCTGTTTTTCGATGTTTCTTTAAATAGCATTTATGTATTTTATTCGTTTTCTATACCTGTGTCGCTGTAAAATGCAGTAGCTTGAATTGTAATGAGCGGCTGGTCGTTGTAGACATAGACTTTTTCCTAAAAATGGTTTTAAATTTATGCGAATATTTTAGGTAATTAATGGCGTAGCTTCCTATTTAGTTGGCAGTTGCTTTAAGATTCATCAAAAACTATTAAAATCAACGGAAATCCAATGTATTTAAAAAAAGTAGAAATTTGCGGATTTAAAACTTTTGCGGATAAAACAGACTTAACATTTGCACCTGGCATTTCAGGTATTGTTGGTCCGAACGGTTGTGGAAAATCTAACCTCATAGACGCTATTCGCTGGTGTCTTGGGGAAACCAGAGCAAGTTCGTTAAGGTGTTCTAATATGAAAGAATTGATATTTGCAGGAACTACCACAAGGCAATCATCAGGAATGTCAGAGGTTTCGCTCACATTTGATAATTCTCAAAACGTCTTGCCAATTGAATACGCAGAGGTTACCGTTACAAGAAGAATGTTTAAGACGGGCGAGAGCGTTGAAAGCGAATATTTTATAAACAAAAATCAATGCAGACTGAAAGATATCAAAGATTTATTCTTAGACACAGGTATTGGACCCGATGGATATTCAATTATAGAACAAGATAAAGTTAAATTTTTGACAACGGCAAAACCTGAAGACAGAAGATCGTTTTTTGAAGAAGCGGCAGGAGTTGCAAGGTATAAAGTTCGTAGAGAAGAAGCTTTAAGAAAACTTGAAAAAATAGATGCAGATATGGGACGTTTATCTGATTCTTTAGAAATTCACAAAGAGCAAATCGAGCATTTGGATAAGGCCGCTAAAAAAGCTAAAGAATATCAAAAATATCAGGAAGATTTGGCAAAACACGAAGTGGCAGCTTTAGTCAGCCACATAAAATATGGAAAATTGCAGATAGAGAAAACTAGAGAAGTTTTGGAGCCGAAGTTTAAAGAATTCGAAATCAGCAATACTACTTTAACGCAAACCGATGCGGAAATTTTAGATGTACGTATGGAATTGGACGCTAAAAACAATGAATACGTCAATGTAAATAGTGATTTAGGAAATTTAAAAGCACAAATAAGTGCATGTGACCAAAAAATTCAACATGCATTAGCTAGAATTGCAGAAATTAGCGATGAGCAAGAAGAACTAACTCATGAAATAGAAATAAGCAAACAAAAATCTGACCAAATGAGTCAGAAATTAAACTATTCTACTGATAATACCGGTGATTCGTCTGTAAATCTTGAAATTTCAAAACTTGAAAATACCTATAAAGAAAAAGGAGAAGCTTACAATCTTATAAGAAGCAAAATGGTAGAATTTGAGGCAAAAGAGGACGAAGTAAGAGCCAAAATCGTCGAGATTGAAAATGAAAAAGAAAGTGAAATAAATTTCAAATCACAAAGCACTGAAAATAAAATTAGACTTGATTCTGAAATAGAATCCATCGGTAGAATGATAAAAAGACTTGAAGAAGAAGTGGAACCTTCAAACGTTGAAATTGCAAACCTTGAGCAAGATCTTATTAGTCTAAAAGAGGATATAGATTCTTCAGCAAGCAAAAAGCAAGAATTTGAAAATAAAATCAAAGAAAGCGAAGAAAGTATTGCGGCTTTGAAAAAAAATTTAGCTCAATGTAAAAACGAACTTTCCGCAGATATATCGCGCATAGAAACTTTAAAAGAATTTGATCAAAAAGACCCAATACGTGCGTCTATAAATGCAGTTTTAAGCCTTGGCACTGCAAAAGGACCTATCGGAAGAATTATAAATGCAAAAGAGGGTAAAGAGCATGTTGTGATTTGTGCCTTGGGCGATAAGCTGAACTATTTAATTTGCCAAACCGCTCAAGATGCTGAACGTTCTATAGAATTTTTAGAAGATAATAATTTGCATAGGCTTTCTTTTATAATTGCTGAAAAAATTAACGATGTCAGCCGCTTTTTGCCATCTTCTTTGCCGGCCGGGCATAATGAGCTTATAGAGTTTTTACAATATAATTCCGAATATGAAAAAGTTATTTCTTTTTTGTGTTCTGACATGATAATTTTTAAAAATAAAATTTATAGCAGTGTAATAGTTTCCGGCGGTGTGGAATTAACCAACGGAAAACCTATTTTAATTGAAGATCAGATCAAAAAACTTAACGAAAAAGTTCAAGCAACAAATCAAAAAATAGCAGAAATTTCGGTTGAAAATGGTCAACTGGAAGCAGAGCTTGCCAATTTGCGTTTTGAAAAATCCACATTAGACAACAACAGCGTAAGGCTTAAAGCTCAATTCGAGGTAAAAGAAGATCAAATTGAAGAAAAAAGGCAAGCTATTAGGAACAATATTGAAGAAATTGCAAGTCATAAAGCTGAAATTGAACCAAAAATTACAGAACTTTCCACTATAAGTGAAAAACTTTCTATTTTTGAAGATAAAATTGCTGCTTTTGAAAACCAAAAAAATGTGCTTGAAGAAGAGTTGAAAGCTATAGAAGCAAGTGCGATATCTATAAAAGATGATGAAGAAAGAGCATTAGAGTTGATGATGAATGCTCATAGTGAGCTAGATAAGAAAGTTTCTGAATTTGAAAATAATCAAAAAGGCAGACAAGATATTCTTGATAGCATTGAAAGTTTTAAGTATCAAGTGCAAGTGTCTGAAAATAAGCTTTCGCAAAATAGTGAAAAACTTGCTGATCTCACAAATATTCAAGAAACCGAAACCGAAAAGATGCAAAAATTTTTAAAGGAACAGGAAGAAAAAGAAACTCAAATACAAGTGCTTTTAAATGAGCGCGAGGAACTGCAAACTGCAATAGATTTGAAAAGCGATCAAGTAAGGCTGCTTCGTGCAAAAACAGACACTTTAAAATCAGAGCTAGATGCTATCCAAGTTGATCTGAAAAATTTTGAATTTCAGAGTGAAGATTTGAAAAAAAGACTATTTGAAACTTATTGTAAAGAGTACGAAGTAATTAAAGATGAATTTGACGGTGTAGAAGCGAATGCTACAGAAATTTCAAGGTTAAAAAGAAAAATGGAATTGTTAGGACCTGTGAACCTTGCAGCTCAAGAAGAGTACGATGCTTTAGAAAAAAGGTATAATTTTATTTTAACTCAGCAAAGCGATTTGTTGAAAGCAAAAGAAGATTTGCTTGAAGTTGTTAAAAAAACTAATGAATCCACTATAGGAAATTTTAAAAAAACCTTTGAAGCTGTTAGAGAAAATTTCAAAGGAGTTTATAAAAAACTTTTTGGAGGAGGCGAAGCAGACTTGATGTTGACCGATGAAAACAACTTGTTGGAATGTGGAGTGGACATTCGTGCACAGCCGCCAGGTAAAAAATCTCAAAACATATCACTTTGTTCTGGTGGTGAAAAATCTTTGACTTCCGTTGCTCTTTTGTTTGCGTTTTTTATGGTTAAAGTTTCACCATTTTGTATTTTAGATGAGGTTGATGCACCGCTAGATGTAACAAATGTGGGAAAATACAACGCAATTGTTAGAGAATTTTCTCAAAAAACTCAATTCTTAATAATAACTCACCACAACCGCACTGCTGAAATTTCTGACGTTTTGTACGGAGTAACAACCGAAGGCAAAGGTGTTTCTAAAATATTTTCAATAAAGATGATAAAGCAAGATAGTAATGTTAGTCAATAAAATTTTAAATTAGGCGAGACTTTTTTGGTAAGAGTATTTCTATTGAACAGATTTTTGAAAGTGGTATTTGCTGCAAGCTAACATTTATTTTATGAGTTTTTGCACTCCAATCGCAATTCTCATGATGGGTTGAAAGTTACTTAAGCTGAAAAACATATGGAATGCGGACAATTTCACAATTTTTGGGGATAATTTTTCTATTGCGGTACCTTAATTTTACTTGACGGGATGCGGTTAATGCGGCTTCATCAAGACTTTTAAAACCGCTTGAAAAAACAATAGAACTCGAAATAATTTCGCCTTTGGGAGAAATTACTGCCTCTATTACGACCTGTCCTTCTTGTTTTGCTTTTCTTGATTCTTTAGGATAAGCAGGAATTGGGCACTTTACTACTTTCCAAGAAGCTCTATTTTCAGAGTCAGAATAATCAGAGTTGCTACGCGGGACATCGTTTCTTTCGGTTTCATAATTGTCTGGTTTGCTATCTTTGTTAGCATAATCTGAAATTTTTTTGTTTTTCACAATTTTTTTTCTTCTTAAGTACACTTCTGATTTGCCTTCAAAATAGTCATCTTTTGCATTCACTGCCTCATGAAATTTTTTTGAATTTATAAAATTTACCTCAGCGTAACCGATATTCGAGTTTTGGCTTTGATAAGCAAAAGCTTTATTTGCGTTTTCCATAAACCAAAACATTCCTATAGAGTGAAAACTTAAAGACAAAAGCAAAGACGGTAAGAAAAACTTAAAAGTCGACATTGAGCTTTAACCAAAAAATTCTACCAGGTTCGTAGATTTTTTCATTTGCCGAAAAACCCCAATTTGAATTTCCCGCTAAATTTAAATGTTCATAATAAGCTGTATCAAAAATGTTATCTATTCCGATGCTTAATTTAATGTGTTCTCTCAATAAAACTGATACGTTTGCAGATAAAATATTAAAAGCGTCGCTTTCAGAAAAGTCTTTTCCGACAACGTTTCCTTGATTGATAGACACTCTATCTTGCTTTGCAGTTAATCTCCAAATAAGACCTGTTTGCCACTTTTCGGTATCGTAAATAAGGCTTATTTTTCCTTCAAGTGGAGGAATTTGTGGTAAAGGATTATTGTCGCTTTCGTTTTTTCCATAAGAATAAGACAAGCTTGTTTTTGCTTTTACTTCTTGGGTAATTTCATAATTAATCCCAAATTCAGAACCATAAATTTGAGCATTAATATTTTGAACGCTTTTTGATTCCATACCCATTGAGGTGGAATAATTGAAAAGAATAAAATCCTCAACCATTCCCGCATAAGCAGAAAGCCACAAATTAAATTTATTGATTTTATATTGAGCACCTATGTCTAATTGCGTAGTTTTTTCCGGTTCTAAATATTGGAAAGCGTTTTTTCCGGTTATAATGGTATTGTTCTGAACCAATTCCCAATAATCTGGAAACCGCTGGCTATGACCGATTCCCGCATACCAAATCAAATCTTTTTCGTCTATGTTTTGTTCAAAACGCAGAAAACCGCCCGGCAATAAATTTTTACGATCATCATTTTTTGTGTAGCTGTCGTCACGGAAATCTTCTGCCTCATTTGCGTCAAAACGCACCCCTGAAATTATTTTATTTTTTTCATTTATTGACGATGTAAGCTCTGCAAAAACACCATATTTATTAAATTGCAGATCTTTGGTAAATGAAGGTTTTGCTTTTGTTCTATTTTTGTGGGAATCTATTTGGGCGTCAATACCGCCTGTGAGATTGAAAATTTTATTGAAATTAAACGTTGCGGCAGTTCGCCCGCCATAAACAGTTCTTGACGGATTGCTCCAACTGCCACCCGCCATCATTCCGGAATTTGGTGGAGTTCTCAGCGTAAAATTATCCATAATATGATTTGCATAATTATAATACGAAACAAATTCAATTTTATCTAAAACATCGGCTATATTTTTCCTTTCAAATTTAACGTTCGCACTTTCTCTTTTAAACTTGCTTCCGTCCATAGCACGCCCGCCATAACGAGCATATCCGCCTCCAATTCCACCGCCGATTTTTAAAATAGTATTTTCGTCAGGTGTCCAGCCTAATTCGGCGTCGCTGTTCCATTTTTCCCATTTTGAAGGAACGATATTTCCATTGCCGTCTTTATAGTCGCCGCTGCGATCGTTATTTCCAAAAAATCTGAAATATATTTTCTCTGTTCCTGCCGACGCATCTATATTTGCACCTATTCGGTTAAAAGAACCGGCAATGATATCTGTTTTTATTTCATAAGATTTGTTTTTATTTGCAAAACCTAAATTTTCTCTTTCAAAAATTATAGTTGCTCCCGACGTTCCACCTCCATAAAGCGTAGTCTGGGGACCTTTTATTATTCTGACCGAATCATATAATTCCGGAGCAATGTATGACCCCGGAGAATCCATTCTATTTGCGCAGCCTCCAAAAATATTGCCTCCATCCGTAACAATATTTATCCGCGAGCCAAAAGACCCTCTAAAAACAACATCAGAATTTGCACCCCCAGAACGCATTGCGGTAAAACCGGGAACAGTTTTAAGATAATCCGTCCCGTCATTTGACGGAACGGGCTGTCTTGATTGTTTTGTATTGAGTTTTATTTCCAAAGGCGAAGAAAGCGGTGTGGCTATTACGATAACATTATCAAGAGTGATAATGTTGTCGGCATATAAATTTGATTTTAAGAAAAAAGCAAAAGTAATGATGTATGCTGCAAAAGTCCAATTTGAAATTTTGGTTTTCATGAATATTTTTCCTTTTTTGTGTTTTTTTCTAATCAAGAGAATGAAACCGATTTAGAGTTATCTGCATTTAATAAAACGAAAATACTAAAAATAATTGAAATTCTGCATCAGTTATTTTCTTCAAAATGTCTTAAAAAACTTAAACCTATATAACATATATGTTTAATCATATAACAATATTTTTGTTTTTGTCAAATCACAAAATAGTCTTTAATATACGATGTTTTGATTTTTGAAGTTTGCTATAAATAAAACATATATGTTTTATTTATATACTATAAGATTGGTAATCAGATTCTAATTTGGTCAATATATTATTTGAACTGACGGCCGAATGAGATTGCAAAAACGTGCTATTAAAATATTTATTTATAAAAAAATAGGCATTAGCGTAACTTGCTTGCAAACAGGAAAGCATTATTACCTAAATTTTTTAATACGAATGGGTAAAGAAGCGGAAGAATGTGTTTGAAATGATAAGTTAATAAAGAAGGTATTTTTCTGGAAATATATTTGAGCGACCTAATATGTTTGCGGGATCTAAAGCTTTTTTCAATTTTGCCATTTCAATAAAGCCGTTTTCGCCGAGCATTTTCTCTAAGAATATATGTCTTGATTTGCCTATGCCATGCTCTGCTGAAACTGTTCCGCCAAGTTCAACAACTTTTTTTGCAATTTCTATATACATTGACTTGCATTTTTCGTATTCGGTTTGAGTTTGTGCTAATATATTTGCGTGTAGATGATTTTCTCCGATATGACCAAAAACTAAATTAAAAATTCCAATTTTTTCAAATTCAGCCCTCAAAAAATCCATAATATTGGCTAATTTACCTTCAGGAACTGCGAAATCAGTACCGATTTTAGGCACTTTGTTTTTCTTAATTATTTCGTTTACACATTCTGGAATTTTATGTCTAAACGTTCTAAATTTTTCCATTTGGTCCAAGTTTTCAGCAAACCAAATTTTTTCCAAATCAACTACTTCTTTTTCAATAAAAGCTATCCAAATTTCATTTAACAAAGTTTCATCATCATCGCCGTAAATGTCTTGTTCAAACATTACGGCAGCATTTGAATTTTTTGGAATATCAGGATAAATGGTTTCAACAAGCGACAAAGCATTTTTGTCAAAAAACTCCACAGACATAGGATTTATGGAAGATTTTAAATTTTCTTGTTTTGTTTTTGCAGCGTTGATTTTTATTTTTTTGACAAAATCGTAACACTTATCAAGATTCTCAAAAAAAACAACTGCCCCAAAAACTTCTTTAAAATGTGGTATCAAATTTAAAATTGCAGATTCTATCACGCAAAGAGTTCCATCAGAACCTATCAAAACATCTATTAAATCGGCGTTTGGATAGTTATAGTAGCCAGCTGCATTTTTGATGTTTTTAGGCAAAACATACTTTGGAAGTTCTATAAATTTTTCACCCTTATCCGAATTGAATTTTATTATTCCTTTATTATTTGCAATGTGCTTGCCTCTTTCAATAAAGCTTTTAGAACCATCTGAAAAAACAACTTCCAAAGCACAGACATGCTTTCTTGTAGCACCGAATTTAAACCCCCTGGCACCTGAAGCATTTGTTGAGATATTGCCACCGATAAAAGCTGTATACTCCGTTGGATCAGGAGCATACATCCAACCTTCTTTTTTTACTTTGTCTTTTATGTCTGAAATTCTTGCTCCAGCTTGAACTTTAACGAATGCTTCTTTGCCGTCTGCAACTTCTATATCACCAATTTGGTTCATTTGCTCCAGAGATAAAATTGCTCCGCCAAATGCCAGACCGGAACCGGTATTACCTGTTAGAGCACCTGCAACAGTAACGGGAATTTTTGACCTTGACATATCTGCAAGAAAGCTGCAAATATCGTCTTCGTTTTGTGCTAAACAAACAAAATCCGCAAAAGCACCGGTGATACCTGAGTTGTCTTCAAAATAATGTTGCATTGCATCTTTTGATTTTTTTATTATCATTTTATTTTCTTAAATCCCGGTTCAACTCCGTCTGTCATTTTCTCCACAAGAACGCCTTGAACTTCGTCATTTAAGACATTGAAAATGAACATAGGGTTTTTAAAATTCCAACCTGCAACGGCAACAGCACTGAAAGAGTTGGCGTTGTAATGCTTTAAAGTTATCCAAAATTCTCTATTGCCGGTGCTAAATTGCAACTGTTCGTCTTTAATCCTAACTTCCGCTTCACCGTAGAGACTATTTTGATAAATACCGACATATTTTTCTAAATTTAAGAATGGTGCAAGTTTAGTTGTTTTTTTTGTTTGTTTTTTTTGTTTGTTTTTTTGGGAAGTGTTCGTTTCTCTAAGCTTTACTACACTCCAGTCTGTAGGAATATTCCCTAAGTACAAATCGTAAAATTTTTTGCTCAAAGCTTCTGCCATTTTGCCGTTTGGCAAGTTCATTAAAACTACAATGCCGATTTTTTCTTTTCTTCTAATAGAAATATAGGCACCTTGTCCATCAGTAGCACCTGCATGCCAATAAATATCATCGGTAGGATTTTCTTCGCAACGCCAACCGAGGCAATAATAATTATTAACAGAATTGTTTTTTCCAGTATAAGTTTTTTTTTCAAATAATTTTTCAAAATTAATTTCAGATATTTTTAAGCGGTTCTTGTTTACAAGAAATAAAAGCCACTGCGACATATCGTCTATATTTGAATTTATTCCTCCAGCAGGTGCGAATTCGTAAGGCCATCTGCTATAAGGGACATTTTCAGGAATAGTTTCAAGAACACTGTTTTTATAAAAATGACTTGAAGATTTATTTTTCGTGTTTCGGAAAGTTTCGTAATATGTTGAAGTGTTGGGCATTTCCAATGGCGTAAATATCATTTCTTTAATGTTTTTATTCCAGCTCCTACCTGTTGCTTTTTCTATAACTCTTCCAAGCACTAAGTAAAGATTATTCTGATAGCTATAACGTTCTCCTAACTTTCCTATCGGCTTTATATACCTCATAGAATTTATAATAAAGTCCCTATTGTATCCAAACAAAAGCATTAAATGTTGCGAGTAAGGAGGCAGACCACTGTTTTGTGAAAGCAGGTCTTCTATGGTAATGCTGCTGCTTTCCGTTTCATCAAAAAGTTGGAAATTAGGTAGATATTTTTGAACTTTATCTTCCCAGTCAAATATATTTTTATCTACAAGCATTGCCGTTAAAAGAGCGGTAAAAGATTTTGCACAAGAACCAATTTGAAATACAGTTTGATTGTTGACAGGTATTTTTTGATATACATTTGTTACTCCAAAAGATTTTTTATAAACAATTTGATCGTCTATAACAATTGCGACAGAAATGCCCGGCACATTCCATTGCTTTTGAGCATTTGCTGCATAAGCGTCAAATTCAGTTATTATGCTTGAAATATCGGGAGAAAATGTTTCAGGTTTTGTTTGAGCATAAGAAAATGTATTGGAAAAAATAACAAAAAGAAGTGATACGAGCAAATATGATTTTTTCATTTCTTTCCCTTAGCTAATCATTCTATCCGCAGTTAAATTTTTAAGGAACAAAATTTCGCTTCCGTTTATTATTGGGTGACAAAAGGTTATTTTTTAGAAAGTAGTGATACTAACACCGATTGGAATTTTTTACCGTTGCCGGCAAATTTTTTTACTTTAAAAGAAGATGTCTTCATATTATTGTCTAATCTTCGGTGGTTTTTCTTGTTTCCGTTTTAACCATTGCTCTTGGGTTTCAATTGTTCTTTGAGTGTGCTCAAAATTATCGCAAACCCATTCTATTTTTTCCCTTATTGTTTTAAATGCTTCTTGACCATATAAACGCTCGTCTATCACATCAAAAGGAGTTTTCCCTTGCGTTCCTTCAAAATTTGCAACTTCAGCAATGTCATACACGTCTAAATTGTCGCCATACGGCTTGTTTTTTTCTAACCATTTAAAGTTTTTTGTTCCGTCATAACACATGCCAGTCATTATTCTTTTTAGACGCTTGACTGTGACATCGTGTGCAATGCCACAATGATTAGTGTCTGTTTTTTCGTTGTTTGTAGCTAAAATAAATGTGCGTTTCCCGCCATCTTCTTTGTTGAGTTCAAGAACAGCTTGTGCTGTCGTACCACTGCCGGCGAAAAAGTCAAGGATGAGAGATTCTTTGTTTGAAGAAGCGACTTTTACTATATTGCAAATTAGTTCTACAGGTTTTGGGTTGTCAAATATTCGTTCATCTCCAAATATTTTTTTTAGTTGATTGGTGGCAGATAAATTGTCACCATATTCTTTCCCAACCCATAAATTTATAGCTGATTGTCCGCCAATAATTCTTTCCTTCTTATATATTTTTTTTCGTGGCTTGCCGTTTCCGTTATTGGGAAAAATAATCCTATTGTCCAGCAATAATTTTTCAAAAGTTTCTTTTTTGCCAAGCCAAACCTCATCATATGAGATACCGGTAGGAGTAATAATGGTATACTTTGTACCACCTTGTCCTTTGCTTGCACACCATGGTGTGGATGTCCATTCTCCCATAATATCGTCATCCGGGTTGGCGTAACTATCTAATCTTTTTTGAGATAGAGAAATTTTTCCAAATGTTTGGTAATTTTTTAATGCAATGCCATTTTTTGCGTAAACAATCAGATATTCTAGTACTGTTGCAATCATTTTGGCCGCGTCGTTTGGCTGGTTACTGCGGCGCCGCCAACCAATACTTGCTTCGAAATTCTTTTCCTCAAAAACCTCATCGAAAAGACCTTTGACATATGCCTGATTTCGGTCATCTATGCTGCAAAAAATAACACCTGTCTCACTCAAAAGTTGCCTCGCTAATACTAAACG
>JAITSO010000023.1 GCA_031287735.1 Elusimicrobiota bacterium
TCAATGTATATCACATCTATTTTTCCACGATATTGGATAAGCAAATTTTGCAAAACATTATAATTGTCGCCGATGATAAGTTTATGCACCTTCGATTCTTTATCTGTTTCAAATGAAAAATTATCGTTCTTTTTAAAGTATTTTATTGTGTCACTAAGCTTTTCTAAACGCTTGTCAAAATGAAAACCCGTACTCTTGTAAGTCGTCCCTAATGACCCAATTTGCAAAGCTTCATGCACGCTATCTGCACGACTTATCAGCTTCTTTAAAAGCTCGGCATTTGTGGGTTCTAATATCTTATCAGATACACGCTTTTCTATGTCTCTTATCATTTCAAGCTTAGAATCTTGAAGATTGTTTGGCATTTAAACATCCTTTGGGTTGAAACCTTATTGCTTCAGTCAAAGTAACTATTCGCGAATACCTCGATGCAGAACAGCTATTCATTTTTTGTGCAAGTGCCAAATTTTTTAAATGTTTATTGCTCTTTTACAACTCTGGTGATGGCGGCAACCTTATCATCATCTTTTAATCTTACAAGTCGTACGCCTTGTGTGTTTCTACCTATTACAGAAACCTGATTAACTTCAAACCTGATAGTTACACCATTTTGCGTCATTATCATTATTTCTTCGCCCTTGTTGGCTTTCTTTATGCCTATTACGTCTCCATTTTTAGTATTGGTTTGTATGTTTATTACACCTTTTCCGCCTCTTTTGGTGAGCCTGTATTCTGAAACCTCTGTTCTTTTTCCATAACCATTTTCTGTAACAGCGAGTACAACATCTTCTTCAGACAAAACTTCCATGCCGATAACTTCGTCGTCTTTTTCAAGGGTAATGCCTCTAACGCCGGCGGCAGTTCTTCCCATAGCACGTACATCGCTTTCTTTAAACCTCACAGCTTGTCCTTTTTTACTTGCGATAATTACTTCAGGGTTTCCTGTTACAGCTCTGACTTCTGTCAAAACATCGCCGTCATCAAGTCTAATTGCATTTATACCGCTTTTGCGTGGATTGTCAAATTCTCCTAAAGATATTTTTTTTATAGTTCCGTTTCTTGTGCACATAAGCAAGTATTCGTCTTTAACTCCTTTGGGATCAAGCGAACGTATTGGAATTGCTGCAGTGATTTTTTCCTCAGTTCCTTGTAGCTGCAAAAGATTTACAATGGCTTTTCCTTTTGAGGTTCTCGACGCTTCGGGGATTTCGTAAACTCTCAGCCAATAAAGCCTTCCTCTTGACGTGCAAAAGAGCATATAAGCGTGCGAACTTGTAGTGATTATGCTTTCCACAAAATCTTCTTCTTTTGTTTTCATCGCCGTAACTCCGCTGCCGCCTCGTCCTTGTGATCTGTAAGTGTCAAGCGGAATACGTTTAATATATCCTTCATGAGACATTGTCACCACAACCTCTTCTTCTTTAATTAAATCTTCTATATTGAAGTCAGCTTCAGCAGCTTCAATTTGCGTTCTCCTATTATCTCCATAATTGCTTTTGATTTCGGCAAGCTCTTCTTTTATTATTGACAAGACTTTCTTTGGATCAGACAATATGCCTTTTAGTTTTTCAATAAGTTTTATAATTTCAACGTATTCATCTTCAATTTCTTTTCTTTCTAATCCGGTCAATTGATGTAGACGCATATCTAAAATAGCTTCAGATTGAATTTTAGAAAGTTTGAATTTTTTAATTAAAGAGGATAGTGCGTCCTCTTTGTCTTTTGCACTTCTTATGGTTTTTACAACTTCGTCTATATTGTCTACAGCGATTTTTAAACCCTCTAAAATATGTGCTCTACTTTCAGCTTTTTGAAGCTCAAATTTCGTTCGTCTAACAATTACTTCTTTTCTATGCTCAATGTGATGACTCAAAACTTCTTTTATGTTCATAACTTTTGGTCTGTTGTTTACAAGTGCAAGCATTATCACGCCAAAAGACGATTGCATTTGAGTATGTTTATAAAGCTGATTTAAAACAACCTGAGCATTTCCATCTCTTTTTATTTCTATTACTACTCTTATTCCGTCTCTATCAGACTCATCGCGCAAATCGCTTATCCCGTCTATTTTTTTATCTTTTACTAAATCTGCAATTGAAGTTATAAGGTTTGCTTTGTTTACTTGATATGGAATTTCATTGACAATAATAGTTTCTCTTCCGTTTTTTGCTGTTTCTATTTCAACTTTCGCTCTCATTTTTATGGAGCCTCTCCCGGTTTCAAAATAATCTTTAATCCCGGATTTGCCTAAAATTGACGCTCCTGTAGGAAAGTCAGGTCCTTTTATATATTTCGCAATAACTGTTATGGGAAGATCAGGGTCATCTATCAAAGCCACAATTGCGTCGCAAATTTCGCTTAAATTATGTGTCGGCACGTTTGTGGCCATACCAACGGCAATTCCGGCTGAACCGTTAATTAAAAGACCCGGAAGTTTTGTGGGAAGAACAACCGGCTCTTTTAACGAACCGTCGTAATTAGGCATCCAGTTGACAGTGTTTTTATCTAAATCAGCAAGCATTGTGTCGGTTATAGCATCCATACGTGCTTCTGTGTAACGCATTGCCGCAGCACTGTCACCGTCGATACTTCCAAAATTCCCTTGTCCGTCAACTAAAGGGTAACGCAAAGTCCATTCCTGAGCCATCCTAACCATAGAATCGTAAACAGCAGTATCTCCATGTGGATGATATTTTCCAAGCACATCTCCAACAACTCTTGCAGATTTCTTATAAGCGGTATTGTGTTTTAAGCCCATTTCTTTCATAGCAAAAAGTATTCTTCTATGCACCGGTTTTAAGCCGTCGCGCACATCCGGCAAAGCTCTACCAACAATGACGCTCATTGCGTAATCTATATAGGAATTTTTCATCTCCTCTTCTAAATCTCTTGGAATAATATTTGCGAGAACGTTTTGTTGGTTTTTGTCTTTATCCATAACAACTCTCCTTGTTTAGTTTGCGATTTGGGATTTGTGCATTCCGCCAACTCTACTAAAAAACATATAGAAAAACAATTTGAATGACTGTATACCATAGGACTCTTTTCAAACATGTTTGCCTGCACATTTGTTATAGAGATTTCTATGCAATTTGTATAAAAAATATAGAGCAAAAAGCATTTTTTTATTTTTTACTTTCTGGAAAATTAAATTTTATTTAATAAAACAAATTATGCAAGCAATGCGTTTTGATGTATTTTCAAGCTTGTTTTATTGGCCAATTTATCCCAGATATTGTGCAAGAAAACCGTGTTAAATTGGCTTTAACATAATTTTTAGACTCTCTTTTTATAGACATTTTTTGTTTGTTGAGTTTTGCTGTATTTAAATGCTTTACCCTCTCGCTTTATGATAGCACTCAAGAATGTTCAAAAATTGACTTTAAAGTAAAAAAAAAATAGAATGGAAGCATGTTGGTTCGCATATTTTTATGGTGGGGTAGACGATGAACAGCTTAAACAGTTTGGGTTACAAAAACGTGGATGGTTGCTCGTTTCGCTGTGTCTGCGATAGTTACGATTTGCCGGAGTGTTACAATGAGACAAAAATATTGATACTACCTGTTGATCCGATGTGGGTGTATTCATATTGGGAAATAGCACAAGAAAAAATAGCTTCTTTATCAAATCAACTCGGTCAGAGATTTCACAATGCCGTTTTAGCTTTAAGAGTTTATGACATTACAAACGTTGAATTTAACGGATCAAATGCTGTAAGGTATTTTGATGTGAGGGTAGGTGATAAAATAGGCAGCTTTTACATCAATGTTGGAGAATTCAACCGCTCATGGTGTGTCGACATAGGCTTTATTCTTGAAGATGGTGACTTTGTTTTGGTTGCACGCTCAAATTTTTTAAAAATGCCGTCTTATGGAGTGTCAGATATAGTAGATGATAAATGGGCATCGGTGGATTTTGCATTTGATAAAATAATTTACGATTTTTCCCTAAATGTGAGGAAATCCGGTGCGACGTCTTACGATGTTGTGGAACTTTTAAAAGAACGTTGGAAGCAATACGAAAATTTACCTTCAAGTTTTGCACAACAATTAATCAAAAGCGGTGGACCTTTCGTTTTTAAAAAGCACAATATAAGCAAATGACGAGCAATTCAATGCTGCGGTTTTACACAGGTCAGATTAAAAAAAGGAAAATTAAAATATGGTAGGGTATTGGTGCTTGCAATTACATGCACATTTGCCGTTTGTCAGGCATCCGGAATATCCTGATTTTTTAGAGGAAGATTGGTTTTATGAGGCTGTCTCTGAAACATATTTGCCACTTCTTTCTGTGTTTGAAAAACTTTTAGAGGATGGAGTTGATTTTGCTCTTACAATGACGATAACTCCTTCTCTTGCAAATATGTTAGCCGATTCTCTTTTGCAATCGCGGTATTATCAAAGATTAAACAAGCACATAGAATTTGCAAAAAAAGAATTGGAACGTTTAAAAACCGACAACGAGTTTTTCGCTTCCGCTAAAATGTATGACGAGCATTTTAAAATCTGTAAACGCATTTGGGAAAAATATAGTGGAAACATACTGACCGGTTTTAAAAAATTGCAGGATTTGGGAAAACTTGAAATTATTACATGTTGTGCAACTCATGGGTTTCTGCCTTTAATGAGCAACGAAAGTGCTCAAAATGCACAAATTAGAATAGCTTGCGATGATTATGAGAGACACTTTGGAAGAAGACCTCGCGGTATTTGGCTTTCGGAATGTGCTTTTTGGCCCGGTATAGATAGATTTTTGAAAGAAGCCGGCATAAGATTCTTTTTTTTGGAATCACATGGAGTAATGTATGGAACGCCGCGTCCTAAGTATGGAGTTTTTGCCCCTGTTTATTGCCCAAGCGGAGTTGCCGCTTTTGCAAGGGATACAGAAACTGCTCATCAAGTTTGGAGTGCGGAAATCGGCTATCCCGGTGACCCAGTTTACAGAGAGTTTTACAGAGACTTAGGGTATGATTTAGATTACGATTATGTAAAGCCGTATTTACATTCTGACGGAGTTAGAAGAAATACAGGAATTAAATACCACAGAATTACCGGCAAAGTAGCTTTATCAGATAAGCAGCCTTATGTTCCTCAGTGGGCGCAAGATAAAGCGGCAGAACATGCTGGTAATTTTTTATTTAACAGAACAAAGCAAGTGGAATTTTTATCAGCATATATGGAAAAAGCACCTGCAATAGTGTCAATGTATGATGCTGAGCTTTTTGGTCATTGGTGGTTTGAAGGACCAAAGTTTATAGATTATTTATTTAGAAAAATGCATTATGACCAAGATATAATAAAGCCCATAACTCCTATTCAATACCTTGATAAATTCCCGGTAAATCAAATAATTACACCTGCCGCTTCGTCTTGGGGTGCGGAAGGTTATTACAAAGTTTGGTTAAACAATTCAAATGATTATATTTACAGACATTTGCACAAAATACAAGAAAAAATGGTAGAACTTGCTAGAAAATTTATAAATGCCGGCGGCGACTTGCGAAGAGCTTTGAATCAAGCGGCAAGAGAATTATTGCTAGCACAGTCTTCAGACTGGTCTTTTATTATGACTACTGGCACAATGGTAGAATATGCGCACAAACGGACAAAAGAGCATATTTTAAATTTTAATGCTCTTTTTTCTCAAATAATGAATAATGGTATTGATGTAAATTATTTAGGTAGTCTTGAAAATAAAAATAATATATTTCCCAATATCGACTACAAAGCTTATTTATAAATATGTTAAATGTTTTTTCACTTTCAGTTTTGTCTGCCAGCCTGATTGCTATTTTAGCGATTTTAACGTTTATATTTTTATTTAAATTAAGAGATCTCAATGAAAGCATAAAGCAAAACCAGGGACTAAAAAAAAATCTTGATATTTTCAATTTTGACATAATCCAAACTCTCACCAAAATTATAGATGCGAAAGATCCCTACACGGGAAACCATTCTGTTCGTGTTAGACAGTATTCAAAACTTATTGCAGAAAAACTTAAGCTACCGGTCGTCGAAATAAAGAAAATTGAATATGCAGCTTTAATGCACGATATAGGCAAAATAGCAGTATCAGAAACCATATTGAGAAAAGATTGCGATCTTTCCGACGAAGAGATGGAAATAATAAAAATGCACCCTATAATAGGATACAATATTGCTGTGTCAATGACTTTTTTTTCAGACACTGCACCTTTGATTTTGTACCATCATGAACGTTACGATGGAAATGGCTATCCCGAAAAACTTTCCAAAAATCAAATACCTATTGGTGCACGCATAATTTGCGTTGCAGACGCATACGACGCTATGGTTTCTGACAGACCATATAGAAAATCCCTCCCCAAAGAAAATGCAATTTTGCAATTGCAAAAAGAATCAGGAATTCAATTTGACCCAATCATAGTGCAAGCTTTTGCAGAAATTTTACGTCTTCCAAATACCTTGAAAGACGTTTCATAAAAAACAAACTGTTGTTTAAACAAAAATTAGGAGATTAGAATGACTGAACAAAAAACCAATTATTTACTTCAACCGGACGGAACTTTTACTATAGAGAATTATAATAAAGCTCCGGCTTTTTCAAGTTTTTTTCCTGGAATTGCAGGATTAAACGGAATTCCGCTTTGGGCTTATTATGTCAACAGAGGACAAGGAATTTCTACTTTCGGCATCAAAAATAAAAACTATGCGATAATGGAATTTTATCCTGCAAACACCGCTTATTCTTTAGTTTCTACTTTTGGTTTTCGAACTTTTTTAAAAATAAAAAAATCAGGAAAAACCATAAATTATGAGTCGTTTAAAATTAATCCGGATTATCCTGTAAAACAAACGATGTTTATCACTTCAAGCGATATGTCAATTGAAGAAATAAATACAAAGCTTGGTGTTAAAATATCTGTCCGTTATGCCACTTTGCCAAATGAACCAATAGCCGCTCTTATAAGAATTGTCCGAATAGAAAACATTTCAAAATCAAATATGGATATTTCGATCGTTGACGGAATGCCAAAACTCATTCCATATTTCATAAGTCAGTGGTCGCAAAAATTTATGAGTGCTACAATTCAAGCGTGGACCACTGTAGATAATTTCAGCAAAACCGGCAATCCATTTTTTAGACTAAAAGTAGACACTCAAGATAATGCCGAAGTTGTAGAAATTAAAGAAGGAAATTTCTATTTTGGCTATAGCGGCGATGAAAAAAAAGTAGAAAAAACAGACGTCATAATAGATCCTCAAGTTTTATTTGGGAGCGATTTAAGTTTTTCAACACCTCAAAATTTTTATTCAGATAAAAATTTTAAAGCACCCAAATCACAATTTGCTGACAATAAATATCCTTGTGCTTTCAGCTTTTCATCAGTAAAACTTGCGCCTAAAAAATCCGCCTCTATTTATTCTATGGTAGGTCACATTGACAGCACCGCATCTTTAAATTCTTTAGTCAAAAAAGCGGCAAGTGCAAAATATTTTGAAAATAAAATTGCTGATAACAAAAAACTTATAAAATCTATAACTGACAACATGCACACAAAATCTGCTTTAAACACTTTTGACAAGTACTGCCGCCAAACTTATCTTGATAACGTTATGAGAGGCGGTTATCCAATTATTTTTAAAGATGGAGATAAAAGCGTTCCTTATTATGTTTATTCAAGAAAGCATGGTGATTTAGAAAGAGATTACAATGAATTTCAAGTTTCGCCTAACTATTATTCTCAAGGGAATGGAAACTTCAGAGATGTGAATCAAAATAGACGCAAAGATGTTTTTTTTAATCCAAAAATACAAGCAGGTGCTGTAAAAATATTTTACAATCTTATCCAAATAGATGGCAACAATCCTCTCGTTGTAAAGGGTTCATATTATGTTATTGATAGCACGGCAGATTATTACGTCGATATTGAAAACCAAATAACTCTTGACGAACACAAACAAAAACTAAAAAACTTTTTTTCAAAAGGTTTTGAACCGGGACAGCTTGCGATGTTTGTAGACAAAGAAAAAATCAAATTAAAAATTAAAGCCGAATATTTTATTGCAAAATGCGTGGTAAATTCACAAGTTGTAAACGATGCTGATTTTGGAGAAGGTTTTTGGGTAGATCATTGGACATATAATTTAGATTTGCTTGAAAGTTATCTTGCAATTTACCCTGAAAATGAAAAAGAAATTTTCTTTGAAGATAAAAGTTTTGGGTATTACGATTGCGATCATTACGTCGTACCAAGGGCAAACAAATGCGTTTTGACAGAGAAAAAAGTGCGCAGATACGGTTCTGTCGTAAAATGCAATGAAAAAGCGGCTTTAATAAAATCAAGAAAGGTAAATCCTAACGCATTAAGAACGCAAAATGGCAAAGGCGAAGTTTACTTTAATAGTTTAGCTTCAAAGTTTTTGACAATTGTTTCGGTAAAATTAGCCTCTCTCGATCCAGATGGAATAGGGATTGAAATGGAAAGCGACAAGCCGGGCTGGTATGATTCTTTAAATGGTCTTCCGGGAATTTTCGGTTCTTCAACTTGCGAAACTTTTGAATTAAAAAGGTGTATCCTCTATTTCAAAGAAGTTTTAGAAAAAAATCCATCACAACAAATTTCGATACCGATAGAAACAGCGGAATTTTTTGAAAAAACAAAAACACTTTTGCATTCTGAAGAATTATCAGATTTCGATTTCTGGGATAAATCTACGAGCTTAAAAGAAAGCTATAGAAGCAAAATTATCATGGGCATAGACGGGGCGGAAAAGACTTTTGCCGCAGAAGAAATTTTAGACTTTCTAAATCTTGCAATTAAAAAAATAAATGCAGGATTAAAAAAAGCTGTAGACGTTAAAACTGGTTTATACTACACTTATTTTAGATTTGAAGCTGTAAAATACAAAGAAATAAACTTCAAAAATGCAAAAGGGTTTCAGTGCGTAGAAATACAAGAATTTAAACGTTTTCCATTACCTTTATTTTTAGAAGGTGAAGTTCATTATTTAAAGACTGAAGAAAATAAAGAAATTGTTTTAAAGCACATTAAAAGCATGAAAAACAGTCAGATTTACGATAAAAAACTTGGTATGTTTAAGGTTAATGCTCCGTTAAAGACTGAGTCGCTTGAAATAGGCAGAACAAGGGTGTTTTTGCCGGGTTGGCTTGAAAATGAGTCGGTATTTATGCATATGGCTTATAAATACTTGCTTGAGATTTTAAAATCCGGATTGTATGATGAGTTTTTCAATGAAATAAAAACAGGTTTTGTTTGCTTTACAGATCCTAAAGTTTACGGAAGAAGCATTTTAGAAAACTCATCTTTTATATGTTCAAGTGCTTTTCCAGATGTTTCAAATGCCGGCAGAGGTTTTGTGGCGCGTTTAAGCGGTTCGGCTGCTGAGTTTATAGATATGTGGTTAAGAATGACAATAGGAAACAAGCCTTTTTCTTATGAAAACGGCGAACTAAAATTTACATTTAACCCAGTCATAAATTCAAAATTTTTTGACAAAAACGGCGAATTTTCTTTTAAATTATTCTGTCATACCGACGTAACCTATATAAATCCTTCTAAAAAAAGCACTTACCAAGACGGCATTGCTATTAAAAAAATTGAAATAGAATGGAATGACGGCAAAAAAGAAACTTTTGAAAACGGAATAATTTCTGGATCACCAGCCCAAATGATAAGAGATGTTTTGGCGAAAGAAATAAAAGTTTTTTACAATTTTTCCAAATAGTGCGTGCAAGTCACGAAAATTTGTTGTTAAAGTTTCAGTTGCAAAACAAGGTTTATTGATAGTATTGCTTCGTATTTTATTTTTTTTATGCGATAGTTGGTCTATATCATTAGCTGGTTGTATTTCCTATAGACCACAATTTCCATTTTCTCAGATGACACGCATATTGTGTGCCGTAATTTCCCACTTTTTCATGTGGCAGTCGCGTCGTTTGCCTTTAATTCCCATTTTTTCATGTGGTATGCAGCTTGCCTTTAATTCCACCTTTTTTAAAGGGGGTGGTCGCCAACGGCGGACGGGGGTTTTAAAACCTAAAACCTAAAATATAAAGTACAATACCCAAGCACTTACTTAAAAATAAAAATTTTACCCAACAAAGGACAAATATTATGGTAAACAAGCTTATTCTTGGAGACAATCTCGAAATCTTAAGAAAATTAGATAGTGAAACAGTAGATTTAATCTACCTTGACCCACCGTTTTTCTCAAACCGCAATTACGAAGTAATCTGGGGAGATGCAGGCGAAATACGTAGCTTTCAAGATAGGTGGGCTGGTGGCATAGACCATTACACCGGCTGGCTTTACGAGCGGGTTGAACAAATGTACCGCGTGCTAAAACAAACCGGAAGTATATATCT
>JAITSO010000005.1 GCA_031287735.1 Elusimicrobiota bacterium
TGGTGTAAAACTCATCTTTCTTGACAGCTTTCGCTTTACGAAGGGTGGCGTTTTGGCTCTTTTGTGAAATTGAAAAATCTTGCATGGGTGGTAGGCTCCTTGGGTTGGGACTGCTTACAGACCTTTTTGGTATTCGTTTTTAGGTTAAAATAGTTCTACAAAATAATTTTATCGCTACGACAAATACGCTTATATATATTAGCATTTTGCCTGCTGCTATACAAATATAAACCTTCAAAGCTTTTTGTCTGGCGAACAAATATTTAATGCAGTGATTCTGGCATTCTTATTTGCATAAAATTTTAATTTTTATTACGATCAGTCAAGTGGTTTTAGTTGACAGTTACACATCCTCATATCAGTTTTTGGAATTAAATTATGTCTATTCAATCTTTTTTTATGTATCCTAAAAAATATTTCTCTAATTTCTTCATTGTTTTAGCATTTTTGTTTGTTTGTTATAACAAAGCAATTGCTGCTGTTGGTTTATCAAACGATAATGCAGTTTATATATTTACAGATACTTCTATGCAAGATTCGGACTGCTTTTTGGGCAACTTGATAAGAAGTGCAAGTGTAGGCAATTTAGATAAAGAAATTTATAATAAAATTTTAATAGGGCAAAAATCAGACGCACAAATGCATAATGCAATTTGGATTCATACAAATGTTGGACAATCTAATTTTTTAGGTGGCAAAAATTCAATTTTTTTGTACAAAGATACCAATTACGGTGCAACTTTCGGTTTTAATGGTTGGAATACTGAAAAGTTTAGTTTAGGCATATTCACAAAGTATCAAAAAAACGACGTTTACCAAGGCGACAGCAACGCCAACATTGATAACATAGGTGGTGGAATTTACGCTGGTTTTCATGTTGGTAGCAATATAGAAATAAAATCTTTGGTAAGTGCTTTACGCAACAACATAACATCTCAAAGAATAGTCAGTGATGATGCTGGCAGTGCAAGTGCTGATTTTTCTGCTCTTTCGTTTGGAGGAGATGTGGAAGTTTCGTTGAGAAAAATTGGAGTTGCAGATATGTCATTTAGACCATATTTGGGAATAGAAGTGCAGCAAGTTGGTTATGATGAATTTTATGAAAAAAACACAAATGGAGTTGTTTTGGATGCTTCAAATGACTACTATAACCGTGGTTTTGCAAGACTGGGCGGGGAGTTGAGATATGGCGATGAAAGAACTTTTGGCTGGTATGGAAACGTTGAAATAAAGTATATGATATCTGGAAATTCACCTTTGCTGCATTTAAAAAATTTAGATAGCTTACAAGATGAATTTGAAAGTATAGGTTTTAAAGAGCATACGTTTGTGGTGGGGTTAGGTTTAGGTATAACAGCAAATATTTATAAAGATTTGAAACTTTATAGTGAATTGAATTATTATGGTGGCGAAAGTTACGAGAATTACAGAGCAAATTTTGGTATTAAATATGATTTTGGTGAGATTGTGAAAAGCGAAAGCGTGGAAGATGTTGATAAACCAAAAGGTGTTGTTCCTTCAGTAAAGGATTTTCAAAAAGCCAAAAAAAACATAGAAGAGTGGCAAAATGAAAGCATAGCAGAATTTGAAAAAAATTTATTGCTATTGAAAGAAAGTACAAAATCAGAAACAGAGCCGGAAAAACTGTCCGCAGTTGAAGTGTATCCAGAAAAAGAAAACAAAATAGCCGAAATAACAAAATTAAAAAAAACTAAAGAAGAAATGCAGATAGGTGAATTGCGATACGAAAAACAATTGACATCAGAAGAATTGCCAACTACAAAGTTGCAAGTGTCAGTACAAGAAGCTGAAAAAGAAGCACACGTTACCAAAAATGAGGAGCAATTGATAGTTCCAAGTACAGATTCTGAATCTGAACAAAAAGATGATAAAAAGTCCAAAACTGAAGCGGCAACTTCAACGACAGCCAACAAAAATTCACTCATAGAGGAAAACAGTCGTTCTATTTCAGAACAAGAAGTAATTGATAATATTTTTGAAGAAAGCAAAAAGCAAGAAGCGGAGTTTAAAAAATTGGAAGCTATATTTAAAGCAAATAGGCTATTGCAGGCAGATTTAAATATTGACAATTCAAATGAAAAAACACCTGTGCTTTCAAAAGAAGAAAAGAAAAGAGCTATAAAAGAAGAAAAAAAACGTGTAAAAGCTCAAAAGAATATTGAAAAAGCTGAACAAAAGGCAAGGAAAAAATTAGAGCAAAAAAAATCAGAAGAAGAAGCTGCAGCTAACGATGGAGCTTTACAAGAATGAAACTTGCTACTCTTGACCCTTGTCGTTGAAAATCTACGTTAAATCAAACACTATCTATCTGCTGCGTTTTTCAATAAAACCATAGTGCGGCGGATCAGTCCAGCAATTGAACAATCCAAAATAAAATCGCCATATTCTATACATATGCCGCCTATGATTTTTTCATCATCACGTTCAAAAAAAACACGCTTGTCTATAAACAGTTTTTTTATAACTTCTTTGTTTTCGTCACTTAAATCACCAGCATAAAAGACTTTGGCAGTATGGTTTTTCACCTCTAAATCCAACAAATGTATAAATAATTTTTTATCTTTTACAGACAAATGCATCGAGACCCACTGTGCGTCAGCGTCAGAAATTGCATTGTCTCTAACCAAACTGCGAGCAAGCTTCTTAATTTGTTCGAGTTTCATTTATTTTTTCCAAGGCACGATTTATCAATTTTTGCTTTTCGTCATCGCTAAATAAATCGCTCAAAATTTTGGTTATTAGTTTACCTGAAAGCTCAACAGACATTTGACCTATTTCTTTTTGTGCAGTTTGAAACTCCATTTCAGCTTTTTGTTTTGCATCAGATAAAATATGGGTAGTTTTTTCTTTTATATCTTGAAAAGCACTCTCTCTTGCTTTTTCCACAGACAACTTTGTATCTGCAACCAGAACATTTGCAGATATTTGTGCTTGATGTATAATTCTATCCTTTTCCTTTTTTGCGTTCGCTAGTGCAATTTTTGCTTCTTCAGCATCTTGCATAGACTGCTTTATTTTACGTTCGCGTTCATTAAAAATTTTCTTCAAAGGCACAATCATAAACTTTTTAAGAATCAAAAAAATTATCAAGAAATTTATAACCTGAAACAAAAACAAAGAGGGTTTTAGCCCAAATATATTCAACATTTCCATTGCAAAACCTCTTCTTTTATTTCATAAATGCAAAAATTAAAGAATAAATAGCTATAGCTTCTGCAAAAGCCATAGCTATAAGCATCGTTACCAAAATCTTTCCAGAAGCTTCAGGATTGCGACCAATAGCTTCCATTGCTTTTGCACCGATGAAACCAATACCTATACCCGGGCCTATACTTCCCACTGCAATAATAATGCCTCCCGTAAATGCAATCGTTGTCATTTGTCTACCTCCTCCAAAATTAATTTTGTTTTATAACGTCTGCCATCTTTAATGATCAGCGTTTTCAGTCATTATATGCATAAATGCCATAGTAAGCATCGCAAAAACCATAGCTTGAATAACCGCTATCATCAATTCTAAAGCTACAAACGGAACCGGAACAATTAAAAAAGCTATGCTATGATAAACTGTTTCTATAACACTACTACCGGCAAACATATTCCCAAAAAGACGAAAAGAGAGCCCAACAACCTTCGTAAATTCATTTATAAACTCAAGTGTTCCCACAAACAAAAATATCGGAAACATTTTAAAAGATATAAACCTCGAAATGTAACCTTTGATTCCAATGTATTTTATAGACTTTAACATTGCAAGTACTACCGAAATAACGGCAATAGCCAAAGTAAAATTTAAATCACTTGCTACAGTACGAAACAACGAAACCTCTTGTGAATTTTTTGTAGAAACAGTGAAAGCTTCTTCAAAACCAGGTAATTCTCCAATAAAATTTGATATGAGAATAAATAAAAAAAAAGTTAAAACCCAAGGGTAAATAAAATCAACCTTTTTTCCAGCAATTTCACTTGTTGTGCTATGAAAATAATCTACAATGATCTCTAATACATTTTGAAAACGGGTGGGTTTTAAAGAAGCAGTTTTACTCACAAAAAAAGCAACAAATGCAAGAATGACATCTACGAAAACTGTAGACACAACAGTGTTTGTGACAGGAAAACCCGCTACTGAAAACAAGACATCCGGCGATATGGTCATAAAACCTAAACCTTTAGAATAGTCTAACAATCGACACAACTTTTCTCCACCGATTATACAATAAATTTTTTTTAATTCAAACCGCCCACGTTTGCTTGAAGTGTAATGATTAGCTTTTTTACTGCATTTAATGTTTTGATTATTATGTAAAGCACTAATCGTTAATTAAATCTATAAAATTTGAATTTTTTCTCTCAATTTTTTGTGGTAATTTAGTGCAAATCTATGAGCTTCATCTCTTACAAACTGCAAAAGTCTTAAAGCAGCAGAATTCCTGCTCAAAGTTATTGGAGCGTCTTTTGTGGGTAAGTAAATTTCTTCTTCTTTTTTTGCAAGTGATAAAAGTGGAATTTGCAATTGAAGTTCTTGCAAAACACCAACTGCCGACATTAATTGACCTTTTCCACCATCTATTAAAATCAAATTAGGTAACTTTTCATTTTTCCTTATTAAAGATGAATATCTTCTAAAAACAACTTCCCGCATAGTTGCAAAATCATCAGCACCAATTACAGTTTTTATTTTAAATCTCCTGTAATTTTTTTTGTCGGGAATACCGTTTGTAAACCTCACCATAGATGCCACCGCATTTGTCCCTTGCATATTAGAATTATCAAACCCTTCTATCACGGCAGGAGCATTTTTTAAATGGAGCACTTGTTTTAATTCATTTATGCTGTCAGCTCTTTGAACAGATTCGTTTATGTCCTCTTGTGTAATTTCGTTAATCATCACTCTCTCAGACATTGTCTGTAAAGCGTAAAAGCTATCCCTAATATTTGCAGCTTTTTCATATTCCATTTTATCGCTTAAAGCTCGCATTTGCTCTTGCAATTGAGTTCTCAATTTTTTAAATTTTCCATTTAAAAACAGCACGACTGGTTTAATTTTTTCCCTATACTTTTCAACAATAATTTTTCCCATGCAAGGACCAGGACAAAGTTCAGTATGGAAATATAGGCAGGATTTTACTTTTTTTAAGTCTGGTAATGAGTTTTGCGAAAATCCTATTTTACAAGGTCTAATTTTAAATAGTTTTGTAAGCCAACGGACAAATTTTTTAATGTAAAATATTTGAGGATACGGACCATAATATAAAGCATTGTCTTTAAGCTTTTTTCTTGTCAAAAACAACCTTGGATAATCTTCATTTATGGAAAATTTTATGTACGGATAAGATTTGTCATCTTTCCACATTGCATTAAAATAAGGTTTAACTTTATTGATAAGCTGACGCTCTACAATTAAAGCTTCTCTTTCAGAAGTACATAAAATATAATCAATTTTTCTCATTGCGGTTATTATTGCCGCAGATTTAGAATTTACATCAGCATTAAAATACGAAGAAATTCTATCTTTAAGACTTTTAGCCTTTCCAATGTAAATTATATTTCCAACTATGTCCCGCATAATATAAACACCTGGCAACTTTGGTATTTGTTCCGTTTTATTAGTTTTTACCATACATTTCTCGAAATTTTGAGGTTTCAGACAGGTGTGAAAACAACTGTTCACGCATTGTTTTTTGTGTGCAAAATATAAACAAGCAAGATAGATTAGGAGTAACTAATTTAATTGAAACTATACCCAAAATGTTAGGAGCAGTTACTTGCGAATTAAAAACTACAACAACAAATTTTTAATACTTGATTCTTGCAATTCTTTCAACAGCTTCATTTATTCTTTTAATATCAACAGTTAAGGCAAAACGAATATAGCCTTCTCCGCTAATTCCCATACCATTGCCAGGAGTACACACTATAGACGCCTCATCAAGAAGTTTGGAAACTATTTGAGTTGAAGTATAACCTTTTGGAGCTTTTGCCCAAACATAAAACGAAGCCTGTGGAATATTTACATACCAACCGATCTTTTGCAAACCTAATACAAAAGCATCTCTTCGTTCTTTATAAATAATTCTATTGTTTTGAACACATTCTTGAGATGACAAAAGAGCAGTTATTGCAGCTTCTTGAATGGCTTGAAAAACGCCAGAATCGTAATTGTCTTTTACTTTTAAAATACCTGCAACGACTTCTTTATTCCCGCAAACCCAACCTATACGCCAGCCAGTCATATTATAAGTTTTAGAAAGTGAATGAAATTCAACGCCAACTTCTTTTGCACCCGGAATTTCAAGAAAACTTAAAGGTTTGTTGTTTTCGTCATAATAAATTTCAGAATATGCCGCATCTGCCGCAACTATAATGTTGTTCTTTTTTGCAAAATCTACAAGCTTTACATAAAAAATTTTTGTGGCAACCGACGAAGTTGGATTGTTAGGATAATTTACAAAAATTAGCTTTGCTTTTTTTACAATATCTTGTGGAATTGCATTTAAATCAGGCAAATAATCGTTTTCTTCAACTAAAGGCATAAAATAAGGAACACCATCTGCAAAAATAGTTCCTGTGTTGTAAACTGGATAACCTGGTTCTGGAATTAAAACTACATCGCCAGGATTTACAAAAGCTAAGTGAATATGTCCTATTCCCTCTTTTGAACCGATAAGAGCACAGATTTCATCAGGTAGCAAATCTACATTGAATCTTTTTTTATACCAAGTGGCAATAGCATTTCTATAAGAAGCGAGACCAGCACCAAAAGGATATTGGTGGTTTGCAGACTTTAAAACTGATTTTTGAAGACTTTCTATGATGTGGTTTGGTGTTGGTAAATCTGGATCACCTACACCTAAAGAGATAATGTCAGCACCTCTGCTTATAGCCTCTTTTTTCTTTCTATCTATTTCAATAAAAAGATATGGAGGAAGTTTTTTCAATTTACCACTATAGTCAACATTCATTTTGAACTCCTTTCAATACTGAATCAAAAACCGGAATATGCTAAATGGGTAGTGCAGGGTTCGAACCTGCGACCTTTCGCGTGTGAGGCGAACGCTCTTCCACTGAACTAACTACCCCCAACATATTCATTTTATTTATTACTTTCAACCCCTGCTATCTCCATTTGTTTTAAAAAATCTTTGTTTGATTTTGATTCTACCATTCTTTTTGCAATTTCTTCCATAATTTCAAAAGCATTCATAGAACTCATCCATTTCCTTATAATCCACATTTTGTTTTTTTCGTCTTCATTCAAAAGCAACTCTTCTTTTCTTGTTCCTGAACGCAAAAGATCTATAGCTGGAAAAATTCTTTTATCCGCAAGTTTTCTGTCAAGATAAATTTCGCAATTGCCCGTTCCTTTAAATTCTTCAAAAATAACATCATCCATTCTGCTACCAGTTTCTACAAGTGCCGTACCTATGATTGTGAGACTTCCGCCCTCTTCTATGTTTCTTGCAGCTCCGAAAATCCTTTTTGGTCTCTGAAGAGCGTTGGAATCAAGACCACCAGAAAGCACCCTGCCACTTGAAGGAATTGCCGTATTGTAGGCTCTAGCAAGTCTTGTTATAGAATCTAATAACACTACTACATCTTTTCCATTTTCAGCAAGTCTTTTCGCTTTTTCTATAGCCATTTCAGCAACTTGAATATGTCTTTCGTAAGGTTCGTCAAAAGTTGAAGAAACAACTTCTCCTTTTACACTCCTTATCATGTCTGTAACTTCTTCAGGTCGTTCGTCTATCAACAAAACCATGAGTGCAATTTCAGGATTATTGGTTGTCACGGCATTTGCAATTTTTTGAAGCAACACTGTCTTTCCACTTCTCGGAGCAGCATTTATTAAAACTCTTTGACCTTTTCCTATCGGTACAAGCAAGTCTATAATTCTTGTGGACAATTCGTTTTTTGTTGTTTCTAATATTATTTTTTTATTTGGATAAAGAGGCGTCAAATTATCAAATAAAACTCGTTCCCTTATGTTCTCTAAATTCTCTTGACCATTAATAGATTTTACTTGGAGAAGAGCTAAATATCTTTCATTAGATTGTGGAGGTCTGACAATCCCGGCAACCGTATCGCCTTTTCTTAAAGCAAATTTTTTAATTTGAGACGGAGAAATATAAATATCATCAGGACCTGGTAAGTAATTGTATTCGCTTGACCGTAAAAACCCAAACCCATCATTTAAAATTTCCAACACTCCTTCTTTGTAAACTCTTTTATCGGCTTTCATTTGGCATTCTACAATCTGTGCGATCAATACTTGCTTGCGAATTCCGGCAATCGACTCAATTTTTAATTCTTTTGCTAATTTTACGAGATCTGCAACCGTTTTTTTAGATAGTGCAGAAGCATTCATAGACTGCTCTTTTTCCATTAACTTCCTCCGTAATTTCTGTGACCAAATTCTGGCTATACAAATGATATACAAAACCCAAAATTTGGTTTTTAACGCAAACAAAAAGCCAAAATTGATGGTGTGTTTACTTATAATGCATGGAAAAACAAGCTTTGTTTTAGCGATGAATACTTATTGTACTACATTGTTGTAATAGTATACTCTCGAAATTAAATTGAACGATTGTTTTTGCGTAGGCGTAACTACCTGAAGCTGGACGCGATTGTATAGTTTTTGTTTTTATGTGTCAAATAATAAACACGGACGTCTACTTGTGCAACTTATTATTAAAAAAAACATATTCTACCTGTTAGTAGACAACCCACTTTATAAAATATAGAATAGCGTCAAGAAAGTCTTTAATGTTATTTTGGAATTTTTTGCGTTACAGCAAGCATGTTTGATTTTTGCAATTCAAAAACCAATTTTTGCTTTTTATGGTATCAAAATGAGACCGACATCGTTTTGTCACCGTTGAATAACGGGTTGTTTTGCTGGAGAAATAATCTAGCATAGGGTAAATTTTTATGAATCAGTGCGGTTCTTACACACTTATAAAAAAGTCATCTCAAACTAAAGCACGTCGTGGAAAGCTTTTCACTTCAAGAGGGATTATTGACACACCAGTTTTTATGCCTGTCGGAACTCAAGGAACAGTTAAAGGTGTCCCTAACGAGTTCTTGCAAACTTCAGGTGCACAAATGATACTTGGAAATTCCTATCACCTGTATTTGCGTCCTGGTACAGAAATAATAAAAAAAGCCGGGGGAATACAAAAATTTAATTCCTGGAACAAACCTATGCTTACAGATTCTGGAGGATTCCAAGTTTTCAGTTTAAATGATATCAGAAAAATTACTGAAGACGGAGCAGAGTTTAAATCCCATATTGATGGCTCAAAGCATTTTTTTTCTCCTGAAAAATCAATGCAAGTTCAAAAAGATATTGGTGCAGATATTATTATGTGTTTTGACGAATGCACACCTTACCCTGTAGATTACAAATATGCTCAATCCTCTATGGATTTGAGTTTAAAGTGGGCAAAAAGGTGCAAGTTAGAATTTTATAATGATAATTCTTCTGATAAACAAGCTTTGTTTGGAATAATACAGGGTTCTTCGTACCTGGATTTGAGAGAAAAAAGTGCTTACGAAATGGCAAATATGGGTTTTGTGGGTTATGCCATAGGTGGTCTTTCCGTTGGAGAACCGAAAGAAATAATGCACTCTGTTTTAGAAAAAATACTTCCAATAATCCCTGAAAATAAAGCACGCTACCTTATGGGCGTGGGAATGCCTGAAGATTTGTGGGAGGGAATAGAACGTGGAATTGACATGTTTGATTGTGTTATTCCAACTCGGAACGGAAGAAACGGCCAAGTGTTCACAAGTCTTGGAAAAATAAACATACGCAATATGTCGTACAAAAAAGATTTCACGGCATTAGACCCTAATTGCAGTTGCCCAACGTGTAAAGGGTACACCAAAGCTTACTTAAATCATTTAGTTAGAGCACAGGAAAGCTTGTACTTAACCTTACTGTCTTTACATAATATTTTTTTTATGGTAAATTTGGTGGACACTATAAGAGAATCCATAGGAAACAACAATTTTTTAGATGCAAAAAAAGTTTTTTTTGATAAGTATTACTCAAATCAAAAAAGAGGATGAATGAATAATTTAACCAGTTTGTTTTTGACTGTTTTAGCAGTTTTGGGGTTGCCATCTTTTGCTTTTGCTCAAAATTCAAGCAGTGGAGCCGGAAGTCTTGGAGGTCTACTCCCGCTGCTCTTATTGTTCGTGTTTTTTTATATTTTTTTACTTAGACCTCAACAAAAGAAGGCAAAAGAGCATCAAAAACAACTAAACGCATTAAAAAAAGATGACAAAATCATAACAGGTGGTGGGTTGTTTGCAGTAGTAATTTCCGTAAACGAAAGTGTAGTTGAAGCAAAAATTGCCGATAATGTTAAAGTGCAAATTTCAAAACCTTCCATCTCGGCAGTAATCTCCAAGGAATCTGAAAATGTAGCAAAGATTGCCGAAATCGTTAAGTAGCAACTTTAAAAGTGCAATTATATTTTTGAAATTAAATATTTGTGGATGCAAACACTTTTTATATCCACCTATAGCAGCTGGTTTTGTAAAACTTACCAAATAAATGGTCAAAAACAATTTTATTAGCTTTATAAAACACATTTTTAGTAATGTTGGGTTGGTTTTGCATTTTTGTAGTGTTTTTGAAAAACTACTTTGCGGACAGTAGGTCGCTTGCTTAGCATATTACTATGTTGTAAGCACGTTCTTGTTTGTGAATTTTATACCGTCAAAACAAATTAACAGAATGAAAGCTAAATTTTTAAATAGGTGGGAGGGTTGTTTCTGTGGACAAAATCAATTGGAGATTGTGGACTGTTGTGTTTATGTGTTTTTTTTCAGTGTGGAGTTTGATTCCCACAATAACTTGGTTTAAAATGTCGGATGATGCTAAGTCGCAAGCTGAAAAAGAAAAGTCACCAATTTTGGGGAAAATTTTAAAACTTGGTCTTGATTTGAGAGGCGGTACCCATCTTTTGCTTGAAGTAGATATTTCAAAACTACCTGATAACGTGCATACAAAGGATGCTGTGAATAGAGCAACAGAAGTTATAAGAAATAGAATAGATCAGTTTGGTGTTGCAGAACCACTTATTGCAAAGCAAGGAGATAAGTGGATAGTTGTTCAGTTGCCGGGAATTAAAAACCCACAATCTGCAAAAGCCTTAATTGGTAAAACCGCACTTCTTGAATTCAGAATAGTAAGTACCACTGGTAAAAATTCTGATATTATAGACTCGTTCAATAAGTTAGGCGTAACTCCAGAAAAATTTAGGGAAAACCCAAACGCTTATCCTGATGTTCAAAGACTTTTACCGGAAGGTTCATCTATTTTTGAAAACAAGGAGGGATCTTATTCTGTTTTAGATAAAGCTCTTTTGACTGGTGCTGCAATTTCTAACGCAAAAGTTGAATTTGGTGGTCAATTTGGTCAACCAGTAGTATCTATAGAATTTAACAAAGATGGCGGTAGAGTTTTTGCTCAAGTTACAGGAGATAATATTCAGAGAAGCTTAGCCATTGTTCTTGATGGAATAATTCAATCGGCTCCAGTAATACGTTCAAGAATTCCTGACGGCAAAGCCATAATTGAAGGAGGCTTTAATTCTGAAGACGCGAGGCTTCTCGCAACTGTTTTAAGAGCTGGAGCTTTACCAGCTCCTGTAAAAGTTATAGAAGAGAGAACAGTAGGACCATCGTTAGGCAGTGATTCTATAAAAAAAGGATTTGGGTCAACTTTAGTTGGCGTTGCGATAGTAGTTATTTTTATGTTAGTCTATTATGGATTTTCGGGCTTTATTGCAGATATTGCACTCTGCTTGAATTTGCTTTTTTTGATGGGGATAATGTCTTATTTCCAATTTACTTTAACCTTACCAGGAGTAGCAGGAATTGCCCTTACGCTTGCAATGGCTGTTGATGCAAATGTTTTAATCCTTGAAAGAATAAGAGAAGAGCTTGCCACTGGCAAATCTTCAAGAGCAGCTGTTGATGCCGGGTATACAAAAGTTTTTTCTACAATTATAGATTCTAATTTGACAACCTTAATAGCTGCTGTTTTTTTGTTTCAATTTGGGACAGGTACTATTAGAGGTTTTGCAGTAACACTTTCAATCGGTTTGATCATAAGTATGTTTACTGCCGTAAGCGTTACAAAACTGATATACGAATTTTTATTTAAAGAAAATTTTTTACTAAAGTTTAAAATATAAACGGAGGTTTTTTAAAATGCAATTTTTTAAAGAGACTCATATAGATTTTGTGGGAAACCGTTATAAATTTTTTGGTGTTTCAGCTTTCTTGGTTTTATTGACAGTTTCAGCTTTCTTGTTTAAAGGTCCTAATTATAGCATTGATTTTGTCGGTGGTATTTTTATACAAATTTCTTTTCAAAATGAAGTTCCTTTGCAGTCTGTCCGCTCGTCATTGGAAAAAGGTGGAATAATATCTTTTGAGTTACAAAACTCGGCAAATATTGTGATGTTGAGGGCAAAACATGAGCTAAAAACGCAAACGCAAGATGAATTTGTGAAAAATATTCAACGAATCCTCGCAGCAGCATTTCCTAATAATCATGCAAGTGTTGATAGAGTAGAATACGTTGGTCCTACAGTCGGGGCATATCTTTCAAAGCAAGCCGTTTATGCTTTTTTATTTGCGTTTTTAGGGATGATTATCTATGTAGCTTTTAGATTTAAATCTGGACTTTGGGGTATTGCTTCCGTTTTGGGTATTATTCACGACGTTTTGGTCAGTTTTGGTTTTGTTGTGCTTGTAGGTAAGGAGGTTGATGTCACTGTCATAGCTGCTCTTCTTACCATAGCCGGATATTCAATTAACGATACTATTGTTTTGTTTGACAGAATAAGGGAAAACCTAAGAATTTCTGTAAAAGAAAGTTTTTATGACATTATAAACAAAAGCATAAACGCTGTCCTTGTTAGAACAGCTGTAACGTCTATAACTGTATTCTTTGTAGCAATATCTTTGTTCTTTTTAGGCGGAGAAGTTATACATACTTTCGCTTATATTATGCTTATTGGAACTGTATTGGGCGTTTTTTCAACTATATTTTTATGCACTCCTCTTGTTTACGAATGGGAAATTAGTAGAAACAAACGATTAAATGCCGCTTTAAAGCAGGGAATTCGTCCAAAATAGAATAATGCGTAAAATCAAAAATTTCAATATTCATCTGCGGGTTAAGGAAATTATCCGCGTTGTTACCAAACTTGTTAGTAACGAATATTTGACTGATGATATTGACATTGCAGTTCAAAGATGTTGTAAGCATTACACCAAATTTATAGTTCCTTCCGTTGTATATGACACTTTTTTAAAAGAAAAAGAACCGACAATTTTTACCTCACAAAAAGATGTTCCTCAAAAATATGTTGCTCAGACTATTTTTTTTATCACAATAGGCGATAATATACTGCAAGAACTTCAAAAAAACGAGAGAGCTTTTGGCGTACATACCACTCATATGGTAAATTCTATAGCTGTTGACGCATTAGAGCAGTCAAAAAATTTTCTTAGCCGCATTGTCACAAAAAGTGAAGCAAGTGAGGAGTCTTGTGGTATTTCTAGAAGCATAGAAGTTGATAAATCCAACTACCCCAGAATTGGCAAAATTATTCCAAGTGATAAAATAGGAATTACAATAGAAAACGAAAAACTAAAACCCATATTCTCTATGTGTGCAGTTTTTTATTGGGTACCATCAAAAAAAAATAAATAAAATAGTCAATCGCATCACAAGAATACAAGGTTCAAAGAAGTATAAAAACTTAAATGACGAAGAGATAGAAACAATGACAGCCGAGATTATAAACGATACTTTTCAAGGAATAAACTGGGAGCGATTGATGTCTAGTGATAGTGCATTTGGAAGGAATTTAAGTAGGCAAACGATGCGTGTTTTGCGGATTATGCTTTTTGGAAGTGATCGGTTTTTGTCTGTTACAAACCGGGTTGTGAAAGTTTTTACTGATAGAGATAGTCGTTGGATATATTTAAAATTGTTATTGCGGAGTATGTTTTATGCGTTTTTTGTCACAAATGTTTTACAGCTTGTATTTACGTCGAGATTTACCTGGGATAATAAGCGTGGCAATTGGCTTGACTTGGAGCTTCCGTTTTTAAAAGATTTGAAAGGAAATCCTTTGGCAATAAATTTGTTAGGCACTTCATCGCAGTGGGCAAGATTTGTTTTGCAGCCTACATCATACATAGACAACAAAGGAAGTCCGGTCATGAAGATGTATGATATTATACGAGGCAAAAATTCTCAGTGGAATTCGCAAAGTTTGGTGGGATCCGTTTTTGAAGTACTATCACCGGTCCCATTTGGAATAAGAAACATTTTGTCTGTCAATTCAAAAAAACCTAAAACAGGAGACACTGAAATCCGGATAAAACTTGCCCGTGGCGTATTAGAGTTTTTAGGTATGCCTACTACATACAGAAGCCGCAATCGTCGTGCCAAAGCCAATCTAATAGATGTATTCCAATCCAGACCGAGTAGGCGTTTACAAACAATAAACGCTTGGGCACAGGGTTCTATAATAAACCGCAATAATTAAAACACAACTTAAAAACGACACCGACCTTTAATTCCCACTTTTTCAGGAGGAGGTGTCCGATGTCTTTAATTCCCACTTTATTAAAGGGGGTGCTGCGATAGCAGCGGGGGTTTTATTCCTTAAAAACTTAGAAATCCCGCACTCTATCGAGTGCCGTCCCTTTAAAAAGGGACAATTAAAAACGCTGCTTCCTCTTTGATAAAAGGAACAATTAAAGGCAACGGCTTGTTCCGGGTGTGGTCGCTTTTAAAGCAGCTAAAATTCCACCTTTTTTAAAGGGGGTGGGCGGCAACGCCGGCTGGGGGTTTTAAAAACCTATCTATTAAAACTTGAAAAAAATCAAACGATCGTTACAATGTACATATCTTTAAAAAAATCGGAGGTTTTATGACGACTATTTTATCTACAAACTTTAGGAACAAAATATTTAAACTTCTAGCAAATTGTGTGCAGTTTAATGAGCATATAAAAGTAATCGGTAAAAAAGGAAATGCAGTATTGATATCTGAAGAAGAATACGAGGGCTGGCAAGCAACACAAGAGATTTCAAAAAAACCTAAATTAAAAGCAGCTATATTAAAAAGACGCGACAGTAAAAGCAATGACTTTACCGGTGTAAAAGTTTGTGAACTATAAATATAAAATAGAATTTCACAAGGATGTATTTAAAGATTTTGAAAAAATAAAGAGCGTGGGTTCGCTTTATAAAAAAGCGAAAACGATATTAAAATTATTGGAAAATAATCCGTTTGAAAATCCGCCTGTTTTTGAAAAACTACAGGGAGATTTAAAAGGTCTTTACTCAAGACGCTTGAACTTATCGCACCGGATAGTTTATAAAATTGAAAAAAAGACTGTTAAAATTTTATCTATGTGGTCGCATTATGAGTAGGTAGGTTTAAACATTAAAAAGACTTGACAAAAAATAAAAAATATATTACATCATCTTTACCCTTTTTTTAATCAGCAAATATTTATTTTTATATTGGTTGCCCACGCAACAGCCGGTATAGAAGTAGATAACAGCAGCGAAGAATTTCATAATAAAGAAGCACTAAAATACCCAAAATATGTATGACCACGTCCTGAAAACACGGTTGCATATGATGGGTATTTTTAGTGCTTTTTGTTTTTTTTTAAGAAAAACAGGAATAAAAACCCCCCGCACTCTACCGAGTGCTTCCCCCTTTAAAAAAGGTGGAATTTCGCAAAGGTTGTGTGCGCTTTTAAAGCAGCTAAAATTCCCACTTTTTCAGGAGGGGGTGCGCAGGTAGCAGCGGGGGTTTTAGAAATCCCGCACTCTATCGAGTGCTGTCCCTTTAAAAAGGGACAATTAAAGGCTTGTAAAATTCCCATATAAAGAGTGTGGTCCGCTTTTAAATCCTTTAATTCCACCTTTTTTAAAGGGGGTGGGCGCTGAAAGCGGCCGGGGGTTTTTATTCCTTTAAAGACTTAGAAATCCCGCACTCTATCGAGTGCTGTCCCTTTATAAAAGGGACAATTTTAAGACTTCCAAAAAAGCAGTTAAAAAACTTATCCAAAAGGAGTCAAAATGACGGCAAATATAGTCGTAGATATTTTTGAAAATGGTGTAATAAAGACGAGCGTCTTTTTAGGAC
>JAITSO010000052.1 GCA_031287735.1 Elusimicrobiota bacterium
AAAAATACCCTAATCCCAAATTTCATATACTCCACACACAACTCCCCCAACTCAAATCTCAATCCAATCATTCTATAAAACACACCACCAACATGTCAAACTACCTATTACTGAAATAACAAAAAAGCTTATGATAAAAAGCATACAAAAAAGTACCAAGAGGCACATCACACACTGCATGCCTGACAAAAAATCAATCAGCGTTTAAAAATTTATGCAGTTTTGAAAAAACTTTTTCTAAATTCAGACCTCTTGATGCTTTAAATAAGTAAACGGAATTTTCGTTACTTTTTATTTCTTTTAATTTATCCACGATTTCTTGGGGGTTTATTGTGTGAAAAACATTTTTGGCAATAGCACCTTTTGTCCATTTTGTCATCTCGCCTAATAGGAATACGCCAGCAATTTTTTGTAAAGATATAAATTTTCCAAGTTCGAAATGAAACTTCTGCGATTCTTTGCCAAGTTCTAACATATCGCCTAAAATAAGAAAAAGTTTTTTTTCCGGATACGCTTGCTTAACTGCAGAAATTGATTCTCTCATAGACGATGGGTTTGCATTGTAGGCGTCGTTTATTAAGATGCCTTTATTTCTTACAACATAGGTTTCCAACCGCATTTTAGGAGGGATAAAATTTTCTATTCCGCTTTTTATCTCTTCAAGAGAAAATCCAAAAACAATCGCACAAGTACCTGCAGCTAAAGCATTTAACACGTTGAATTTTCCTTTGGCAGTCATAAAAATTTTTATACTGTCTTTTTTATAGCAAAAATCGAATTCCGTTTTGTCTGAATGAAAAATTATGTTTTTTGCAAAAACACTGCTTTTTGAATTCAGCGAAAAAGTATAAATTTTGCCTTTATTTGAAGTGATTTTATTTAAAAATTCATCATCGCTGTTTAATATGGTATACCCGTTTTCTTTTATATTGTCGCACAAAGCTACCTTCTCTTTAAAAACACCTTCTAAATTTCCAAACGTCTCAAGGTGCGAAAAACCTATATTAGTGATAATTGCAGCGTCAGGATGCAAAATACCCGACAAAATGCTTATTTCTCCAAACAATGAAGTTCCCATTTCAAAAACGGCGTAATCAGTATCAAAAGTTAATCTAAAAAGTGAAAGCGGTAAGCCAATTCTGTTGTTAAAATTTCCTTCGTTTGAAATTGCTTTTCCTTTAGTTTTTAAAATTGACGCAAGAATTTCTTTAGTCGTCGTTTTGCCATTAGAACCGGTGATAGCAATCACTTTCGCATTATCAAATTTTCTTCTATAAAATTTTGCAAAACTACCTAAAGCTTTTAATGTGTTTTCTACTTTTATTAAAGCGACATCGTCGTAAAAATTGCATTCGTCTTTTGTACACACTACTGCAACAGCACCTTTTTGATAAGCTTCTTTTATAAAGTTATGCCCATCAAAATTTTTACCTTCCAAAGCAAAGTAAACATCACCGCTTTTTATGGTTCTTGTATCTGTAGAAACGCCTGAAATTATTTTTCTGCGACAATTGTTTATAATTTTTCCATTTATGCTTTCGGCAAGTTCTTCAATAAAGCATTTTTCCATTTAAAAATTAAATTCTCCTTGTGGATTTGCATTTTCACGGGCAAGACCTTCTTCTTTCAATTTTGCATATTTCCTTGCAACTTCTGTGTCGTCAAAATGGATTTTTTCTTTACCTATAATCTGATAATTTTCATGTCCTTTTCCAGCTATCAAAACAATGTCATTTTTGGTCGCCAAATCTACTGCTTCCTTAATAGCCATTTCTCTGTCGACTATGACTTTGTAATTGCTTTTTTCAATCTTTTTAATTCCAAATTCAATATCTAAAATGATAGTTTCCGGGTCTTCTGTTCTTGGATTGTCGGAAGTTACAAAAACAAAATCACTCATTTTGGTGGCTGCCTTTCCCATTAAAGCTCTTTTCATTCTATCTCTGTCGCCGCCACAACCAAATACAGTTATAAGTTTTTTAGGTTTTAGTTCTCTTAAAGCGGTTAAAACATTCTTCAAAGCGTCTTCAGTATGGGCATAATCTACAACGATTTGGAACTCTAAATTGCCAATATCAACTTTTTCAAGTCTGCCTGGTACTTGTTTTAAATTTCTTAAACCCTCCAAACATTTTTCAAAAGGAATTCCGACACTAAAAGCTGCGCTAAATGCCGCAAGAACGTTGTATATATTATGGATTCCGACCAAACCTAAAATTACCTCTTCATTTTTGTTTTCAAAAATTAAATTAAATTTTGTTCTATCTTTTAAAATTTTCACGTTTTCAGCTTTAAAAGCTGCCTTATTATCTTTAATTGAATACAAAACAAAATTTGCACAAATATTAAATTTTAGGAGTTTCTTGCCGTATTTGTCATCGGCATTTATAACGGCATATTTTTTATTTCCTTTATTTGTTACTTTTAGTTCAGTAAATAGCAGAGATTTTGCCAAAAAATAATTTTCCATATTTTTGTGAAAATCCAAATGATCCTGCGTCAAATTGGTCCACACAGCACAGTCAAATTCTATTCCTTTTACTCTTTCAAGCATCAAAGAATGAGAGGAAACTTCCATAATGAGATATTTTATTTTTTCATTGCATAGTTCTCTCATAAATTTATAAATATCCAAACTTTGAGGGGTTGTGTTATCAGCAGACATTATTTTGTTTTTATACCTATAATTTATAGTACCTATAACTCCGCAATCTACTTTGGAATTTTTTAAAATACTTTCAACGAGGTAAGAAATTGTGGTTTTACCGTTAGTTCCAGTTATTGCAATTATCGTCAAATGCTTGTCAGGATTATCATAAAACTTTGCAGCACAATAAGCCATAAATGATTTAATATTTTTAGCTACAATTTGCGGCATCAGACAGTTTTGAATTTCTCTCTCAACAACTACAGCGGCTGCACCTTTTAAACGAACTTCGTCTACATATTTTTTCCCATCCGTATTATGTCCTGACAAAGCGAAAAAAAGAAACCCTTTGTCGGTTTTCCTTGAATCGTAAGAAAGTCCTAAAATTTCAACGTTTTCATTTCCTACTAAAAACGTTTCTTCGTATGGCAAAAACTCTTTTAATTTCATAGTACCCTTGTTTTTCTGAATAAAACAGAAATATTAAGCAGGATTCACAGCTTTTTCGTCAAATAAAATTAACTTTATTACAAAATACTGGCAAATCAGAGATTAACTTTGTGGCAAAACTTCTACTTGTTGTGTGTTATACAAAACTAATCCGTGCTTTAGTATTTTTACAATACCGACAATTTCCAAGACAATAAATTTTTCCACCAAGGATTGCTGTTTACCAGTTTTAATTTGGCCGTGCTTTTAACTTTTGCCAAGCCTATTATAGATTGCGTAAATTGAAACCTGATTTCATATTCATTAGAGATGGTGTGCGAAATTCTTGAAATTTTAACAGGCGAAGGGATTACTGCTTTGTTCTCTATTGCACCTAATAAATAAGCTGTATATTGTGCAATTTCTCTTGTATCTGTTATGAGTGCAAAAATCATATCGCCTTCTTTGAGTTTTTTTATTTTTGTTCCATTAGAATCTTCTATTAGAAGCGATTCTAGTTTTAAAAACCCTATGTTATGTTCTGCTGAGCTGCTTGGATTTTGATTTGAATCGTAATAATCTGAAAGTTTTTTGAATTGGGCAAGGCTCAGAGTTTCTTCGTCTATTTCAACAGCTATCTCAATAGGTGAAAAAAACAGCTGCAACAATTGCACTATATCGTCTTTTGAAACAGTTGTCATTTCTTCTACAGCTTGTTTTATGTATCCAGCCAAATCTTTTTCTATTTTGCTTGTCTGCTCTTCTATCGCACCTGAGCTTAGACGTGTTGAAAATATTGTTTTTTCAAAAGAAAACCAATCTGTGTTTAAGGAAACTTCGTATATTTGCGGGTTTTGAGAAATCGTAGCCGTAAAACGCAAAATTTTTGAAAGTTTGGCGTTTATCGCTATGTAAATAAGACCATATATATTTTTATTTTTAAATAAAACTTTTATTTTAAAGATTCGTATGATTTTTAAAAGAACACTTATTGTTTCTAGTGCTTTTTCAAAATTATTATCAGAAATAGCGAGGGCAAGTTCGGCAGTTTCTTTATCGCAAGAAGATTCTTCCATCAAAAGAGAGACTATTTTTTCTTCGTTCATTTTACCTCATTGTTATTCTCTACCATATTTTTATCGGCATTTTGCGTTATATTCAGCATTCTATAAGTTTTGTCTGCATTTGCTATTAGATTTGGCTTGCACTTTCTCTTTTGATCTGTCGCTTGTTTTAAAGTAAAAAAGCTAATCGCAAAAACCTAAAAGTGTAACGTTTAAATCATTGGCTTTCTTTACAACTTCGTCTTTGTCAAGAATTAGCGTAGCTCCTTGCTCTATTGCTAATGCTCTACATTTGCTTTCTTTTAGAGTGTCAATCGTTTGAAGACCTATGACGGGAACATCAAATCTAAAGTCTTGATTTGGTTTTGCAACTTTCACCGCTATTGAGTTTTCGCCACCAAGTTGATAAGCACGTTTTATGCATTCATCTGTACCCTCTACAGACTCAACAGCAAGTACAGAGCTGTTTTTTACCACTACACTTTGACCAATGTCAAGACTTGCTATGCTTTTGGCAATTTTAAATCCAAATTTCACATTTTTAATTTCATCTGAATTAAGCTTTTGACCGGTTATTAAGCCTTTTGGTGCAAGTAAGTGTTTTAAATAGGAATGAGATGGCAAAAGCTCTATATTGTCTTTTGCAAATTCGTCGGCGACAGATTTTAAAATTGTGTCGGTCTTTTTATTGATTAGACTTCCCATAATTTTAATAGCTCTAAAATCCATAGTTATTGCAGAATAAATTTTGACATGTTTTACCTGACCAGCCATTATTGCTGTTTCAACGTTTTCAGATTTTAAAGTATCTATAATTTTTTGAAATTTGCCTACTGAAATCCAAAAAGTTTTGTCGCACAAAATTTCAAGTTCAGCAGATGCTTCTTCTTTTAAAGCTATGCAAACAACCTTATCACCAGACTTTTTGATTTCTTGTGCTACAAGCAACGGAAAACGGTTGTTTCCAGCTATAAGACCTATTGATTTCATTTTTTCCCTTTAATTATTTTTGTTTTTTCTAATCATTATTCTGTTGACTTTTTTAGAATCTGCATCTTGAATTTCTATCTCGTATTCTTTCCAAATTGCTTTATCGCCGTTTTTGGGGATTTTTCCAAATATTTCTAAAACCCAACCATTTACAGTGGCATAATTTCCCTCGTCAATTCCAATTTTTAATGCATCATTTAAATCAGCGACCGATTCATAAGCTTGAATAAGATAAACGTCTTTTCCAATACATAAAACATCATTTTCTTTAGAATCATATTCATCTAAAACTTCGCCCACAAGTTCTTCCAGCAAATCTTCGATAGATGCAATACCAACAGTAGAGCCGAATTCATCTACAACTACAGCTATGTGAATATGACCTGTTTTGAATTCTTTTAAAGTTTCTGAAATTTTTGCGTTTTCCGGAACATAATAAGCTGGACGTATCAAGTCTTGGATTTTTATAAAATCAGAATTTCTCCACGCTATAGCAATGTCTTTAGCGTAAATTATTCCTAATATATTGTTTATATTATCTTTAAAAACAGGTACTCTTGAGTAACCGGTTTTTATAATTTTTTCTACTATTTCCTCTTTTGCAAGTGCAATGTCTACAGCAAAAATTTCTTGCAAAGAAACCATTACATTAGATATTCTAGTGTCTGTAAAGTCCATTATATTGCTTATGATTTTTCTTGAATCTAAAGGCAAAGGCGAGGTACGAGCATCTGATAGCAAAAAATCAACTTCGGCAGCATTTACCGTAAGACTTTCATTTTTATTAAAAGCTCCACCGACAATTTTATTTGAAATGGTTAAAAGGACAGAAACTGCTGGGTTAACAACTTTTGCAAATTTTATCATCAACGACAGAGCAGTGATTCCTATTTTCTCAGCATTGTATCTACCTATAGTTTTTGGGAAAATATTGCCAAAAATAAGTGCTAAAACAATAGAGACAGCTGGCAAAATTAAATCTAAAATTGTTTCGTCTATATTGTAATATTGTGAAAAATCTTCACTGACTGATGACAAAACTACACCCATTCCTACAAGTGATAAGTTCATACCTATAATCATTGCTGTCATAACTTCCCGCGTTTTGTTTTCCCAAAAAGTTATATTTATCAAGTATTTTTTGTTTTCTCCTTTTGCTTTCTTCAAGTGCGAAGGTGATAAGCTTGTAATGGCGGTTTCGGCACCGTTAAAAAGTGCTAAAAACAAAAGAAGCAAAAGAAATAAAAGCAATTTTGAAATTATTATGATCAACATTTCTTATTTTAACTTTTGAAGTTCATACTCATCAATAATATCTCCAACTAATTTTTCAAGTATATCTTCAAGAGTGAGCATTCCAACGATATTTCCGGATTTGTTTTTTATAAAAGCTATATGCGTTTTACCACTTCTGAATTCTTTTAGAAGCTCGCTGGTTTTTTTATTTTCATCTACGTAATGCGGTTTTTTTATCATAGAGCGGATAAAATGACCTTTAGTTTCTTGACAGAGTTTTAGAATATCTTTTATATGAATATAGCCTATTATGTTGTCTTTTGAGTTGACATATACCGGAATTCTGCTTCTGGCTGTTTCTATCGCAATATCTAAGAAACATTCATCTTCTAACGACGAATCTACAGATTCAACCTTTTCAAAAGGTGTCATAATTTCTTTTACAGGTAAATTCTCAAAATTTAAAGTACGCTTGAGCATTCCACTGGTCTCGTTGTCTATTTCTCCGTTACTGTCTATTTCTGAGAGAATATTATCTATTTCTTCTTTATTAAGCTCATAAGATTGCGTTTGAGATGTTTTAGGAGAAACAAGCTCTATTATTTTTATCATGGGATAAAGAACAGGTTTTAAAATTTTCCAAATGTTTGAAAGAATCGGAACAGAAAAAATCGTTATTTTTTCAGGGTTAGCTCTAGCATAAAATTTTGGAATAATTTCACCAAAGATTAAAAGAACAAAAGAACTACAAGCCCAAGCTGCAAACTCTATGATATGTCTGTTTATTGTGCTAAAAACAGAAACTAAAAATGACGTAGACAGAAAACTTGTCAACATATCTGAGACAACATTTATCAACAAGATAACAGTTAAAAGATAATATGGAGATTTTAACCATAAAATTAAAGAACTTGATATAGCTGGCTTTTGTGCTATGAGTTTTTTTACTTTATACTTTGAAAGGCTTGTTATGCCGATTTCAGCAGCTGAAATCCAAGCAGATAAAACTATAAGGCAAAACAAAATTGTTATATATGAGAAAATAAACATTGAAATATATAGTCCTGCTTTGCAAACATTTTCTCTTTGTTTTCCGGGTCGTAATCTGAATATCCACAAAGATGGAGAGTTCCATGTATTGCAAGATAGCAAAGCTCTTTTTGCCAATCGTTTTGAAAATATTTTAACGATTGTTTTTGAGAACGGTTTTTGGAGATATAAACATCACCTAAAAATAAATCTTCGCTTACTAAAAAAGAGATGACGTCTGTAATGCGCTTTACTTTCCGGTAACGAGAATTCAATTTTTTTATCTCTTCGTCACTAATCAAAATAAAATTTATTTGGTATTTTCTTATTTTTTCAACTTTTAAAGCCAATAAAACAGCTTTTTTTAGCATTTTTGCAATTTGCTTTGGAAAATTTACAAAAACAATAGAATTTTTACTTTTCATCTGCTGTTTCTTTATATTCAATCCTTCCATGGTATATCCCAGTAAGTACTGTGACGATGTTTTCTTTTATAATTGTTAGCTCTTTTAACGTTATGGGACAATCATCAAATTGATTATCGGAAAATTTAGACTCTACGATTTTAGAAACCATCTCAGAAATTCTTACAGGTGTTGGTTCGTCAATTGTTCGGCAGGCAGCTTCACAAGCATCTGAAAGCATTACTATTAAAGAAATTTTCGTCTGAGGCTTACGACCAGGATATCTGAAATTTCTGGGTTCTGTATTGTCATCAGCTTCTAATGCTTTATTGTAAAAATATAGCATCAAAGAATTCCCGTGGTGTTGTTCTATAATATCAGATATCGCTTTATCTATTTTATATTCTTTTGCCAAAACAATGCCATCCTTAACATGAGAAATTAAAATCAAGCTTGACATAGATGGCGTAAGCACATCATGCGGATTATCCTTGGTATTTTGATTTTCTACAAAATACTGTGGATTGTTTATTTTTCCAACGTCATGATAATAGGCAGCAGCTCTTGCAAGTAATGGATTTTCACCTATAGCATCTGTTGCTCGTTCTGCAATAGTTGCTACAGTAAGAGAATGATGATAAGTACCAGGTGCTTCAAGCATAAGTTTTTTTAAAAGTGGGTTGTCAAAATTAGAAAGTTCTATCAATTTTATGTTTGTGGTTCTTGAAAATGTTTTTTCAAGAAAAGGCATAAAAATAAGAAGTAGTGCTGCCGAAACTGGACCATTTATCACAGAATAAAATATATTGGTTTTAAAAGACAGTCCGTCATAGTAATTGAAGAGAAAAAACATGGATGTGGTGACTATTCCCATAGCAGAAATTTTAATTCCTGACATTATAAAATCTGATCTTTTTGTTATTTTGATGTAGTTTATAATAGCTATAAGGCTTGAACAAAGAATAACTAAAAAAATATCAAACTTCATGTCATCTAAAATTGCACAAAAAATACTTGTCAAAACTGCATATAAAATTCCTATTTTTAATGACAACAACATTGCAGCCATAAGTGAAAATGCCGGCATAGGAGCTACAAAAATAGAAAAATAATTTTTAGCAATCCGCACAACTAAAACAGAAATCACAAAAAGAAAGCATAACAAAACTACAGCATCAGGATCTTGCAATATAGTTTTTTCAAGCTTGCTGCGGCAACTCATAGCAAAAAGAATCACGCATAGCACTATGAAAATAGTCACAGCAAACATTATTTTGTAATTTATGCCGAAAAATAAAATTATTACGTTTTTATTGCCTACTCCAAGGCTCAAAACAAGCATGGCGTATAAAATTATCGATGCAAACAAGCAAGAAATAAATACAGGAACTTTTATTTCTCTTCTGAAAAAATTCTTTTTTTCTCTCAAAGCCGGAGCTTGTAGCTTACTTTTCTTCAAACTTTTAGCAGCAAGTAAAAGAGCCTGTCTTATTTTAAGTTTTATCAACTCTATGGAATAGCTCATATAATTTCCTTATATACCATAATAGATAGCATTATACAATAAAAAACTCATTAAATAGGAATAAGCATGTCGAACGCGTTTATGTTTGAATTTTTAAGATAAGTAAAGCAGCTACTTATATACAACTGAAAAGGTGTTAAAATAGAAAAAGTTATCGTGATTTTTGCAAGTTGTGGCAGACAGTAAATTAAAATGTTCGCGTTTAATGATTAAAAAGTAAAAAAAAGACAGTCCCACCTCAAAACGAGGCGAGACTGATCTTTTTAGCAACTTTCTTTTTTTGTTTCGCGTTTAATACTGTGGCATTTGCGGCATTCCACCACCAGTTGGGAAATCTGCTTTTTTCTCTGGAATGTCAGTTACTAATGTCTCGGTAGTCAGAACAAGACCAGCTATAGAAGCTGCATTTTCAAGTGCTGTTCTTGTGACTTTCGCAGGATCAACAATTCCAGACTTTAGCATATCTACGTATTCGTTATTATCAGCATTATACCCATAAGCCAGATCTTTAGAATTTTTAATTTTCTCTACAATCACAGAAGCTTCAAGCCCAGCATTTTCAACTATCATTCTTACCGGTCCTTCAAGCGCTTTCAAAACGATATCTATTCCAGTCTTTTCATCTATATCGTCTGCTTTTACATTTGCCAAAACGCTTTGAGCTTTCAAAAGAGCTACGCCGCCGCCGACAACTATTCCTTCTTCTACGCCGGCTCTTGTAGCATTTAAAGCATCTTCTACTTTAAACTTTTTTGTTTTCATTTCTGATTCTGTAGCAGCACCTACATTGATAACAGCAACTCCTCCAACAAGTTTTGCAAGTCTTTCTTGGAGTTTTTCTTTGTCGTAATCTGATTTTGTATCTTCTATTTGTTTGCGAATTTGAGCGATTCTATCTTCTATTTCCTTCTTTTTGCCAAGACCCGAAACAATAGTAGTATTTTCTTTATCTACAACAACTCTTTTTGCATTTCCAAGCATCTCTAATTCAGCTTTATCTATTTTCAAACCAGTTTCTTCGGTTATAACAGTTCCACCTGTAAGAGTAGCAATATCTTGCAACATTTCTTTTCTTCTATCGCCAAACCCCGGAGCTTTTACAGCTATAACTTTAAGTGTTCCCCTGATTTTGTTCAAAACTAAAGTCGCAAGTGCTTCGCCCTCAATATCTTCAGCAATAATTAAAAATGGCTTTCCGGTTTGAACAATTTTTTCAAGCAAGGGAAGAATATCTTGCATAGAGCTTATTTTTTTATCTGTGATTATTATATAAGGATCTTCTAAAATTGCTTGCATTCTCTCGCTATCTGTAACAAAATAAGGTGAAGAATAACCTCTGTCAAACTGCATTCCTTCAACAACATCAAGCGTAGTGTCAGAAGATTTACCTTCTTCAACTGTTATTACACCATCTTTACCAACTTTTTCCATTGCATCGGCAATTAAATTCCCAATTTCCTTATCACTAGCAGAAATTGAAGCGATTTGTGCAATTTCTTCTTTACCTTTTACTTGTTTTGCGTTTTTTTTGATTTCTTCTATAACAGCCGCTGTGGCCTTATCAATACCTCTTTTTATGTGGTTTGCATTTGCACCAGCAGTTATATTCTTTAATCCTTCATTTATTAAAGACTGTGCTAAAACTGTTGCTGTTGTAGTTCCATCACCTGCTATATCATTTGTTTTTGAAGCAACTTCTTTTACAAGTTGAGCACCCATGTTCTCAAAAGGATCTTCAAGCTCAATTTCTTTTGCAATCGTTACTCCATCATTAGTGACAGTGGGCGAACCAAATTTTTTATCTAAAACAACATACCTACCTTTTGGTCCAAGTGTTACTTTTACGGCATTTGCTAATTTATCAACTCCTGCTTTCATTGCCTTGCGAGCTTCATCATTATAAATCAATTGTTTTGCCATATTATTCTCCTTTTTTAAAAATATTTTTTGTTATGAGACCACTATTTTATTCAACTATTCCCAAAACATCATCTTGAGACATTATGAGATACTCTACATCATCAAACTTTACTTCTGTTCCAGAGTACTTCCCATAAAGCACTTTGTCTCCTTTCTTAACATCTAAAGCTATTATCTTGCCCTCTTCTGTCTTTTTCCCTGACCCAACAGCAATTACTTCTCCTTCTTGCGGTTTCTCCTTTGCTGTGTCAGGAATGATAATACCTCCTTTCTTTACTTCTTTGGGTTGCAACGGCTTAATCAAAACTCTGTCACCTAATGGTTTAATCATCTTGTCCTCCTCCTTAATGTGGTTTTTTTGAGAGACAAACAAACCCATTCTCTCTAAAATTTGCAATGTTTTAGCACTCGTTGTTTATTAGCACTCATTGCTAACGAATGCTAATGATAAATGATAATATTTATTTTGTCAAGCATTGCAAAGCACCAAAAACGTCAAATGCGTGAGGCATATAGAGGATACAAAATTTTTAAAATGAATCTACTTTACGCAGTAATGTATAAAAGCAAGCAATTTTTATTCATTCAGCATTTCAAAATTATGGAGGCTTTTCACCATTATTTCAGTAATAGGTAGTTTGACATGTTGGTGGTGTGTTTTATAGAATGATTGGATTGAGATTTGAGTTGGGGGAGTTGTGTGTGGAGTATATGAAATTTGGGATTAGGGTATTTTT
>JAITSO010000051.1 GCA_031287735.1 Elusimicrobiota bacterium
TGCTTGATCGCCTGTAAACTCTAAAATGCTAGCATTTGTTATTGAACTAATTCCTGTAAAATATGTTCCGCTTACTAGTGTTTTTCCAGCACTTTGTTTGTAGGTTCCTGCAAAATCTGAGCTGTTCCCACCTAAATATAAAGCACCGCTTCCAGTTTTATATATAGTTCCGCTACCTCCTATACCACTGTTAAATACTACTGCTCCGGCTCCGTTAAAAACTAAAGCGGTTGTTGTCCATATATCTGCTCCACCATTTTCAGCAAAATTTTCGTTAAATATTATCTCTTTTCCAGATGCTGCGTTTATGTTTAATGTGCCAGTATTGTATATCGCACCACCAAAATTTGAACTTGTATTATTGGCAAAAGTTGCTGATCCGGTAAGTGTCATGTTGTTCCCATTGTAGATTGCACCACCATTAGCAGCTTTATTGTTTTTGAATATAGTGGAACCCTCAAGTTCTGCAGTTCCATGATTAGATAAAGCACCACCGGATGTAGCAGCGGTATTGGCATCAAATTCAACAGTAGAGGTTTGGCTAAATTTTAATGTCCCATTATTATGTATTGCACCGCCAATTTCTCCAGATTTATTTAACGTAAAAGTGGAATACGTATTTGCAAATAACAAGTTACCTGAGCCCGAATCATTGGTGTTAATGTATATTGCTCCTCCATTTGATGCTGTATTACCACTCCAAAAACTTGTTGAATCTATTGCAATATTAGAGGTACCGGTTAAGTATATAGCACCTCCACCATTAGAACCGGTGAGAGTTGTATTGGCAATAAAATTTAAAGGACCACTAAAAGCATAATATCCACCGTAAAGCGATATAACCGAACCTTTTCCGCCGGTACTTACATTTCCTTCTGCTGTGATGCTCTTATTTTGGGATTTACTTATTAAAGTCCAAAAATCTGACATTGCTTCAGAAACTGCTTTCCCATCTGCCATTTGATTGTTTGTGAATCTAATTTCTGACGGGTCCCACAGTATTCTTTCCCATACGTTTGTTAAGCCATAACTCGCGGTATTTCCTTTAAATTCAACTATACTACCAGAGTTAAATTGAACCAGTTTGTTGGTTGCAGTTGCACTAGCAGTAGCTACATATATTTGATAACTGCCGAGAGAATCTTTATTGTTTGAAAATGTCACTAAAGTTCCAGTATTAAAAAATGCTCTATCGTCATCTGAGTACAAAAATATTGCTCCGCCGCTGTCAGCACTATTTCCGCTAAAAGTTACAGTAGAGTTGTTAAAACTCATAGTAGATTTATACAAATAAAGTGATCCGCCTCGTGATATTGCAGTGTTTTCTGAAAAAATGACATTTGAGTTAGTAAAGACTATATTAGAGTTTTCTATGCGCATTGCTCCGCCACTGCTGGCAAATGCTTTATTGTTATGAAAAGTTACATTCGAATTTAAAAAAGTTGTAGTGGAATACCAGTGCGAAATTGCTCCACCTGATTGTGCTGAGTTTCCTACAAAGTTTACTGTTGAAGCACTAAACAAACAACTTAAAGCACTATTAGAATAAATGCCACCGCCTTCGCCAGTAGAAGCTGTGTTAGCGTTAAATAGTAAAATTGAGCTAGAAACATTTAAGCTAACCCTGTCGCTCATACCAATTGCTCCTCCGGATGAAGTAGCAACGTTTGCAGTAAAAGTTATTGTAGAACCTACTGAAAAGCCTAACACAGAACTAACTATTGAGCGGATAGCACCTCCTCCTGTGCCATACGCGGTATTTCCAAAAAACGTTGCGTCTGAATTTTCAAAAAGCAAAGACGCATTATTACAAATATAAGCAACACCACCAACTCCGTGTGTTACTCCATGGGTAATATCTACACTTGAATCTATAAATTTTATTATGCTGTTACCGCCGGCACCGTTTATAGCCATCGCTGCCCCGTTGCTTGATGTTGAATTGGAGTTAAAAGCAACTGTCGAACGTGAAAAAGTCATAACAGAACTTACACCATTATGAATTGTTCCGTACACACCACTATTTTGCTCAAAAAGCAATTCTGAATCTTCAAAAAGAATGTTTCCAAAATCACTATTGTGAATTACTGACCCAACGTTTGTACATGCATTCTCATTAAATGAGATAATAGAAGATAGAAAAGATATATTTCCGTCACTGTTAAATATCACCCCGCCAGATCCTGCGGAATTGCTATAAAACAATATCTCTGAAGAAATAAAACTCATAGATGACAGATAATTGTTTATTGCTCCTCCGTCACCGCTAGCTGAATTATTTATAAAGGACAGGTTTGAATTGGAAAAAACTGCAGTTGAATATGAGTAATTAGCAAAAGCACCGGCTTTTGCAGCTGTATTGAAAGAAAACGATAAATTTGAATTGTAAGAATATATTGAGCTGTTTTCAGTATTGACAACCGCACCACCATAGTTGTTGGCAGTATTGAATGAAAAACCTATGTCGCCGTTATTGTAAAAATTTATTGTTGCTGTGTTTGCATTGCTGATTGCACCACCACAATCACTTGCATAACTTTGCATAATTCCTGCAAACGTATTTTCAAAATTTATTGTTGCCATATTAAAGTTGTAGATTGCTCCGCCTATAGCTGCTTTGTTCCATTCGAAAATCACTTCAGAATTATTAAAAAGCAAAGTTGCACCTGAATTGTTGTTATAAACTGCACCGCCACAATCTGATGCAGTGCCTAAAGCAAATTGAACTGTACAACTGCTAAATTCTATATATCCACCAGAGTAATTTTCAATAGCACCGCGGCCTGCAGTGTTGCTCATGAAAGTTACACAAGAATTTATAAAAAATAGCTTGCTAGAGGATCTGTTTATAAAAGCAGCACCGTTGCCGGTGGTACGGCTTATATCCAAGAAGCGTATATCTTTAAAATTTAGAAAACTTACAGAAGTGCCAGCTCCAGAAAAATTTATAACTCTATCCGATGCATTTTTAAAAAGAAGGGTTATGCTGTTATCTGCTCCGTAAACAGACTTTGTGACAGAACTTACAATTAATTCAGTGCTGCTTCCTAAAAAATCATGTGTGATATTAGTACTTACAATTATCGGGTTTTGATTGTCTTGCGTATAATCTTGGCTATCCGCAAGCAGAGATTTTAAAGTAGAATAGTTATCTGCTTCTACAGCATAAACTAAGGGTAAAGATGAAAACAAAATAAGAACAAAACTCCACACAAAACACCTGGTTATATTAGCTTGTAAAAAAAGAAAATTTAGCTTTTTGAATAAATACATTTAGGTTTTCCCTTCCCTGTTATAAATATTGCATATCTTAAAAATATTTAAAAGATAGTAATTGTACTAAAAACAAAAAAAATTACCTGGTAAAATCATCACACCAGAGTAATTTTTTAAATACAAGACATCAAAAACGATATTTTTTGATACGGATTTAACTATCCAAAACGCAAAAACCTGAGCAGAACGCAAAAGCAAACAGATATAATGCTTGAATCTTTTTTGTCTTAATATCTGCACTTTTTTTAGTCCTTTTTTTGCTTGAAAAATATTTTTCGGTAATAAATTGAATTTGATTTTCATTCCTTATACTAAAATTTTATTTTTTTGTAAAAAATTAGCGAAATTGCAAAAGTTTTTAAATAAGCTTTGTTTTTTCAGATTTAAGATTACGCATAAGCGTTGACATCATACATGCATTTTCAGTAGAATCTGTAAGATTTATTTAAAAATTAGCTAAAATTTTAGCTGCAACGAGCAAATTTAGTTAAATTTTGGAGGAAAAATGCTAAGAGAAGGCGATTTAAGAATTCCGTCTGGTTGTGCAATCAGCGGGATTATTGATAAGAAAAGAAAAAGGTTTAGCGGTGAAGAAATCGTCAAATCAATTTCTTTAATGCACGATAGATCAAATGGTCTTGGTGGTGGGTTTGCTGCTTATGGAATTTATCCACAGTATAAAGATTTATATGCTTTTCACGTTTTTTATGATGATTTAAATATAAAAACTCAAGTCGAAGATTACATAGCAAAATATTTTGAAATTGAAAGCGCCGGAAATATTCCAGTACGTCACGTTCAGGGAATAGAAAACCCACCTTTAATATGGCGTTATTTTTTAAATCCTCGCATTTATATGGCAAAAGAAGATTTCATCGACGAAGAAGAATTTACCTCAAGATGCGTTATAACAATAAATAAGAAGTATGAAGGTGCTTATGTTTTTTCAAGTGGAAAAAATATGGGAGCTTTTAAAGGCGTCGGATATCCTGAAGATATCGGGCGTTTTTTTATGCTTGATACCTATGAAGCTTATTCTTGGACAGCACATGGACGCTTTCCTACAAACACGCCTGGTTGGTGGGGCGGAGCACATCCATTTACAATGCTCAATTGGTCTGTTATTCACAATGGAGAAATTTCATCTTATGACGCTAATAGACGTTTTGTTGAGATGTTTGGCTATAAATGCACTCTTCAAACAGATACGGAAGTAATAACTTATCTTTTCGATTTACTTGTGCGAAAACATAAAATTCCTATGGAAAAAGCTTTGCAGGTTTTTACTGCTCCGTTTTGGAACGATATTGACAGAGAAAGCAAAGACGTTCAAGATGAATTAAAAGCGTTGAGAACAGTTTATTCAAGTGCCTTGATTAACGGACCATTTTCAATAATTTTAGGTTATGAAAAAGGTTTTATAGCTTTAAATGACAGAATAAAATTACGCTCTTTAGTTGCCGCTGAAAAAGACGACAGAGTTTATGTAGCAAGTGAGGAAAGTGCAATAAGAGCAATTTGCGATAATCCAGATAGAATTTGGTCTCCAAAAGGCGGTGAACCCGTCATAGCTTTATTAGAAGGAGAAAAAGAATGAGTTTAGATTTAAATACTCCTGATTTTGAAATTATACGTAATGAAAAAAGATGCATTCAATGTAGAGTTTGTGAAAAGCAATGTGCAAATAAAGTGCATTCTTATGATCAAGAAAATAATATTATGTGTGCTGATGATTCTAAATGTGTAAATTGTCATAGGTGCGTTGTTCTTTGCCCGACAAGAGCTTTAGTAATCAGAAAATATCCTCTTGAATTTAGAGAAAATGCCAACTGGACAGTAACTGTAATAAAAGAAATTTACAAACAATCACAAACCGGTGGAGTTTTGCTTTCAAGCATGGGAAATGCAAAACCTTATCCTATATACTGGGATAAAATTCTTCTTAATGCAAGTCAAGTTACAAATCCGTCAATAGATCCTTTGCGAGAACCTATGGAAACAAGAGTGATGATAGGCAGAAAGCCTGAAAAACTTGAGTTTGACAACAAAGGAAAACTAAAAACAAAAATGCCGCCTCAAGTAGAATTGAGTGCTCCGATAATGTTTTCCGCTATGAGTTATGGTTCTATTTCAAGAAATGCGCATGAATCTCTTGCAAGAGCGGCAACTGAGCTTGGAATTTGTTATAACACAGGTGAAGGCGGTTTAAATAAAGATTTTTATAAATATGGAAAAAATACTGTAGTTCAATTAGCATCTGGAAGATTTGGCGTGCATAAAGAATATTTAAATGCCGGAGCAGCTGTTGAAATTAAAATTGGTCAAGGTGCAAAACCCGGAATAGGCGGACACTTGCCTGGAAGAAAAGTTGGCGAGGATGTTTCTGCAACAAGAATGATCCCTGTAGGTTCAGACGCTATTTCTCCAGCACCTCATCATGATATATATTCCATTGAAGACTTAAGACAGCTGATTTATTCTATAAAAGAAGTTACAAAATATACAAAACCTGTTTTTGTAAAAATTGCGGCTGTTCACAATTCGGCGGCAATTGCTTCAGGCATAGCAAGAGCAGGTGCAGATGCTATTGTTATAGACGGATTTAGAGGCGGAACAGGTGCAGCTCCTACAAGAGTACGCGACAATGTTGGAATCCCAATAGAACTTGCTTTAGCATCTATAGATCAAAGGCTTAGGGAAGAAAGCATTAGAAATGAAGTTTCTTTAATAGTTGCTGGAAGCATAAGAAGCAGTGCAGATATTGTAAAAGCTGTGGCTTTAGGTGCGGATGCTGTTTATATAGGGTCTGCAGCGGTCATTGCTTTGGGTTGTCATATGTGCCATTCTTGCTCAACTGGGAAATGCAATTGGGGAATAGCTACTCAAGAGCCGGAACTTGTAAAAAGATTAAATCCTGATATTATGTATAAAAGACTTGTTAATTTAGTAACAGCGTGGAATCATGAAATTCAAGAATTGCTTGGCGGAATGGGCATTAATGCCATTGATAGTTTAAGAGGAAATAGACTTATGCTAAGAGGCGTTGGTCTAAATGAAAAAGAACTTGAAATTTTAGGCATTAGCCACGCCGGCGAGTAAATTCGTTAAAATTTTTTTGGTGGGACGTTGCTTTTAATTCCACTTTTTTAAATGGTCGGTGCGATAGCGGTCAGTAGTTTTAAAATTTACCGATTTAACTTTTACTCATTAAATTATATGTAATCTGCTTTGATTTAGGTTCTAAAACACCCGCACTTTTCAAGTGCTACCCCCTTTAGTAAAGTGGGAATTTTAACTGGTAGTTAACTGCCACAACTTGGCTTTAATTGTCCCTTTGTTAAAGGTGCAGATTGCGACAGTAGTCAGGGTTTTAAAACCTACTAATTTAACTTTTACTCATTAATTTACATGTAATCTGCTTTGATTTAGGTTCTAAAACCCCCGCACTTTTCCAAGTGCTCCCCCCTTTAGTAAAGTGGGAATTTTAACTGCTTGTTAACTGCCACAACTTGGCTTTAATTGTCCCTTTGTTAAAGGGTCAGACTGCGACAGCAGTCGGAATTTTAAAATTTACCGATTTAACTTTCACTCATTAAATTATATGTAATCTGCTTTGATATAGGTTCTAATTTAGTAAAGTGGGAATTTTAACTGCTTGTTAACTGCCACAACTTGGCTTTAATTGTCCCTTTGTTAAAGGGTCAGACTGCGACAGCAGTCGGAGTTTTAAAATTTACCGATTTAACTTTTACTCATTAAATTATATGTAATCTGCTTTGATTTAGGTTCTAAAACCCCCGCACTTTTCAAGTGCTACTCCCTTTAGTAAAGTGGGAATTTTAACTGCTTGTTAACTACCACAACTTGGCTTTAATTGACCCTTTGTTAAAGGGTCAGACTGCGACAGCAGTCGGAGTTTTAAAATTTACCGATTTAACTTTTACTCATTAATTTACATGTAATCTGCTTTGATTTAGGTTCTAAAACCCCCGCACTTTTCAAGTGCTACCCCC
>JAITSO010000009.1 GCA_031287735.1 Elusimicrobiota bacterium
TAATGTTCTACGCCTCCGGACCATCTGTCTTGGAAACTGCGTATTTCGCCCGCGTCTCCCCAGATTACTTCGTAATTGCGGTTTGAGAAAAACGGTGGGTCAAGATAGATTAAATCTACTGTTTCGCTATCTAATTTTTTTAGGATTTCGAGATTGTCTCCAAGAATAAGTTTGTTTACCATAATGAAATTGACTCCTTTAGTTTATTTTCCCAAATTCAAAAATGCATCCTGTCCTTTAATTCCACCTTTTATTAAAGGTGGTGTGCTTGCAAAAGCACGGGGGTTTTCTAGCGTCAAGATTTACTTTTAGGTAAGTATCTAATGAGTATACTTTATATTTTAGGTTTTAAAACCCCCGGCCGTGCGTAGCCCGCCCACCCCCTTTAAAAAAGGTGGAATTCCGGCAAACTGCCCACCACACGAAAAAAGTGGGAATTAAAGGCAACGATGTGGCTGCCATAAGGGAAAGTGGAAATTAAAAGCAATGGGTTAAAACCCCCGGCCAGCTGGCGCTTGCCAACCCCTTTAAAAAAGGTGGAATTTACGGTAAACTGCATACCACACGAAAAAGATGGAATTGAATGCAAAGTCGTGACTACTGCAAGAAAAGTGGGGATTAAAATCTTCGGAATTAGCAGATAAACTTGACAAAAAATTTTCATTGTTGTATGGTCGCGGTGCAAACTTGTTGGAAGCGTTTAGAGTGTGTGCAAAAGGTTTTATAAGTAGGTCAAGAATGAGGTGAAGATATGAATAGTGCAAAAGTTTTATCTAACCATAGATTTTTTGAGTGCTTACTGTTTAAAAAGAAAATTGTGATTTTTTCTATACTTTTTTGCATGTTGGTTAATGGTTTTGTCCCCGGTGTGGCAGTTAGTGCAAAAAGTAGTTTTGTTTTACACTCCGCAGTTGCAACCTATACAGCCGTTTCTGCAGTCTTTAAATTTTACGACGATTCTTTAAATGCGGTTTCCGGTAAAGTTTTACAGAGGGTAATGAAAAACCTTTTTACATACAGTAGTGATGGTGATGTTGCATCTGGCGATATGAGAGACTTTGATGGTGACAAACAAGACGAAGCACACAATTCTGGTTCTGCTTGTAGCGTTCTAACTTACGAAAATCCATTAAGAGAATATGTTGGAGTTTTAAAGGAATGTGTAGGCCAGTTGGATTTTCATGCTTTTTTTGTCAAATTATTTATTTTATATGGAAGTATGCGAATAGGCGAGGCGGCAAGTAATTTTAAGGAAAGTTGTAGTGTTTTGGTTATTAGTGGTGTTTTGTTATTTATAGTTTCCATAGTACGCAGGAAGGTTATAGCGTCTATGGTTTTTATTTTCAAGAAAACGAAAGAAGTAAAAGGAAAGACCCGGTTTAATATTGATTCAATATTACCGGGTTTTTTCTTTTGGGTCTTTTCAAGAAATCTAACAGAGTTTTGCTATAACATAAAAAAAGGAGCGATATCATGAACATTTTAAAAAAATTTTTGAGAGATGTAGTAGTTAGAGATTATTTTAAAAAAAGTTGGGTAGTGTTTGGTGTAAAAACTATTGCTTTGACGGTTTCGGTATGTCTTATCATCAATATCGCAAATCTTCCGGCGTTTTCAGCTACTACAACTGCTGAAGAAATAGAAAAACAAAAACAGGAAGAGAAAAACAGAGAAGCGGTAGCATATCAGTATAATCAGGCTTATAGCAGTATAGAATATATGCTTAATCTTGATAGCAATATCAAGCTGGATGTGGCAGGAACGATTTTTGCTAAGCGTTCAGATGGTACTTATGAAGCAATAGGTTACTGGAAATCTGATGAGAATAAGGCTTATATTAAAGCTGAAAATGGTGAGGTTGTTTACAATGAAGCATATACAAAAGCTGTAAAAAAACAAAAAGTGGAAAGCGGGGAATTGCCGCCTGAAGTGTTGGAAGAGAAAGAGGAAATAGAAATTGTAGTTCCCGAAGAAGAGATTGAAAATATCGTTGATACTGCTATTGAAATTGGGGAAAACAGCATCAGAGACGAGAGTTTTCAAGAAATTAAAGAAGAAAGTAAATTGGAAATTGATAGCGAAGAAACTATTTCTGACACTAAAACTGAAACAGCAATTGACGAATCAACAGACAAAGTAACTATTGATGAAGAAAGCAGTCAAGATTTGCCGCAACCTGACGTTACAATTGAAATAGTAGGAGAAAATATATCTGACGAAGCGGTAGGATATGCAGCTGCAGACAATTCTTTTGATTCAAATGCTCCTCCAAGTACAGAATTTACGACGGATGATTTGGCTAATGTTGCAAATCCAGAGGTGGTTTTTGTTCCTGGAAAACCAGCAAAATCATATTCTTTTTTAGGCGTTAACATATTTACTAACATTCGTTCTTATACCACTTTAACGGATGAAGAAAAGAAAACATATGAAGATAATATTGGTAATTTGCAGGAAAAAATTCAAACAAAAGCAGAAGAAATTGCCGAACAAGCAAACAAAGACTACAGAAAGCTGCTGGAAGATTATAAATCTGCACTTTCTGGTCAAACAAGAGAAAAACAAGCGTTGGAGTTTTTGGCCAAAGAAACCGGTCTTACTGAAGCCCAAATTTATGCTGAAATTGCAGGTCTTGATGAAGAACAAAAAAATGCCATTTTAAGTGTTGCATACACTTTATATATTTCAGGACGTTCCATAATCAATTGTGCGGCCGATGCTTTAAGTTCTATTTTAATTCAAACGCAAAAAGGATTGCTTGCTTTTCAAGCTATGATTTCAGACGCAATACTTGGTCTTTTTGCATATAACAATGTAGACATTTTAGAAGGAAAATCCACACAATTAAAAATCAGCATGGGAGCGTTAAATAGTATTTTGGCTCTTAATGGTCAAGATTATGGAGGGTTTAATACAAGCATTGCAGAACTTATGGAATGTTTGGAAATAGGCGAGAGTTCTATAGTTTGGGTGAGTTTTGGAGGAACAGA
>JAITSO010000058.1 GCA_031287735.1 Elusimicrobiota bacterium
AATGCTGGAGTATATATAAGAATTTTTGACGAACGCGACGAAAAACAGCATATTTTTAACTATGACGGCGGTATAAAAACTTTCGTTCAGTATTTAAATACAAACAAAAATGTCATCAACAAAGAACCCGTATATTTCTCAAAAGAGAAAGAAAATGTGATTGTTGAAGTCGCTATGCAATATAATGATTCTTATAATGAGCAGATTTTTAGTTTTGTAAATAATATCAATACCGTAGAAGGCGGAACTCATTTATCCGGTTTCCGTTCAGCTTTAACAAGAGTTGTAAACGAATACATAAAGAAAAATGAAATTTCTAAAAGCAAAGACTTAAAGCTTTCTGGAGAAGATATTCGTGAAGGATTAACTGCCATAATTTCTACAAAAGTTCCAAATCCTCAATTTGAAGGGCAAACAAAAACAAAGCTCGGCAATGGCGAAGTTGAAGGAATAACGCAATCTATTGTCGGAGAAGCATTGACAATTTTCTTAGAAGAAAATCCTGGAATTGCAAAGCAAATTTTAGAAAAAGCCATCAATGCCGCAGAAGCTCGCGAAGCCGCAAGAAAGGCTAGAGAAATGACAAGAAGAAAAGGTGCACTTGATTCAGCCGCGCTTCCCGGAAAACTCGCTGATTGCTCTGAAAAAGACCCACAAAAAACAGAATTGTTTATCGTTGAGGGCGATTCGGCAGGTGGTTCTGCAAAACAAGGACGAGACAGAACTTTTCAAGCTATTCTTCCGTTAAGAGGAAAAATTCTAAATGTAGAAAGAACAAGACTTACAAAAATGCTTGCAAACAATGAGATACGAACATTAATTACAGCAATTGGTGCAGGTATCGGCAAAAGCGACCAAGATTTTAATATAGAAAAAGCACGCTATCATAAAATTATCATTATGACTGATGCCGATGTTGACGGTGCTCATATAAGAACTTTGCTTTTAACTTTTTTTTATCGTCATATGCCGCAGCTTATAGATAGAGGTTATATCTACATAGCTCAACCACCTATTTATAAAGTGAAAAAAAACAAAAAAGAAATGTATTTAGAGTCAGAAGAACAGTTGGATAACTTTTTATTCCAACAAGCCATTTCTGGTCTAGAAATGGTTTTCATTCAAGATGGTAAAGAAATAAAAGTTATAGATGATAGAACTTTAAGAAAGCTGGTGTCTGCAATAAGCGAATTAGACAACCTTTTAAAAAAGCTGCAAAAAAAAGGTATCGACTGGAAAAATTATCTCGATTTCAAAAAAGAGGAAAAGCTTCCAATTTATAAGATACTCCAAGATAATGTTGCAAAATACATTTACTCAGATAAAGAATGGAACGAATTTAAGACAGCTTTGTTTGAAAAGCAAAAAGAAATTTTAGCAGAGCAATCGCAGAAAGACGGGGTAACCGCATTATTGTTGCAACCTGAGGATATACTGCCAGAACACAAAGAGCTGTGGGAACTTCCCCGTGTTGATAAACTTGCAAAGCAACTTGAAGCCGAAGGTTTGCATTTGGAACATTATGGAGAAACCCACTCCAGACCTGTTTACAGGTTGCAAGATGCCGAAAAGAAAACGCAAGGTAATATAGACGAACTTTACTCTACAACTCAACTTCTTGAAACTATAAGAGAGTTAGGAAACAAAGGAGCGACAATACAAAGATACAAAGGACTTGGTGAAATGAATCCAGAGCAGCTTTGGGAAACAACAATGGATGTAGTCAATAGAAAACTTCTGCAAGTAAAGATGGAAGACGCTGTGGAAACGGACAGAGTGTTTACAACGCTAATGGGCGACCAAGTGGAACCCCGCAGAGCTTTCATCCAAGCCCATGCACTTGATGTTACAAATTTAGATATTTAATTTTTTATATCTTTTACACAAACTTCCACATTTGGCTTTCTATCGTAAACCGCTTGTGATAAAAGTTAAAAGCAACACAGGAGAGAAATAGATGCAGCATTTTTTTTCAGTTGTTACTTTTTTAGTAGCCGCTGCGTTGTCTTATATAGCTTTTATATTATCGAAAAAGAATAAAAAGTTACAAGCACAACTTGATTCTTTAAATGTCGACTTAGAAAAAGCAAACGTTTATATCAATTCTTTAAAAGTAGAGATTGGCAGCCGGTCGCAGTCAAGTGTGCAATTGTTGGAATATCAAGAAAAAGAAAAATCAAAACTTGAATATGAAAACAAAAATCTGACCGATAAAATAAATGAACTTTCAAGTGAAAATGGTGAATTGAAAGCAATAAAAGAAAATCTCTCAGAAAAACTTTCAGTTCAAAAAGAAGAGTTATCACAAATGAACAAAACTTTTCAGCTACAATTTAAAGAAACAGCCTCAACTGTTTTAGATGAAAAAGCCGAAAAACTAACTGAAACCAATAAATCAGCTTTAGAAAATATCTTAAAACCTCTTTCTGAAAACATAGCTAGCTTTAAAAAGAAAGTGGAAGAAACATACGACAAAGAATCAAAGCAAAGATTTTCTCTTGAAGAAAGGGTCAAAGAGCTTGTAGAACAAACAAACAAAATCAGCAGTGAGGCAAACAATCTTGCAACCGCTTTAAAAGGTAATTCAAAAAAACAAGGCGACTGGGGTGAAATGATTCTCGAAAGTGTGTTGCAAAATTCTGGACTTGCAAAAAATAGAGAATATTTTGTTCAAAAAAGTGTTAAAGATGAAGAAGGTAATAGCACACGACCAGACATCACAGTAAAACTACCGGATGATAAAATTGTAATTATAGATTCTAAGGTTTCTCTTACGGATTACGAAAGGTATTCAAACAGCGATGATACTGAACAGCAAAATCTTTTTTTAAAACAACACCTGTTTTCATTGAAAAAGCACATAGATGAGTTAAGTCAGAAAAAATACGACGACAATGAGAAATCTTTAGGGTTTGTTTTACTGTTTGTTCCAATAGAACCGGCTTATTTGGCAGCAATTCAAAAAGACTGTAATCTTTGGACATACGCCTATAAAAAAGGGATAGTTTTGCTAAGTCCCACTAATTTAATAGTTTGTTTAAAGTTAATTAACGATTTGTGGAGGAAAGAGCGTCAAAACAGAAATGCTTTAGAAATTGCAAGAATAGGCGGATCGATGTTTGATAAGTTTGTAAGCTTTGTAAATGCTATTGAAACTATTGGTAAAAATATAGCAAAAACTCAAGATGTTTATAACGAGGCTCTTTCTCAGTTAAAAACGGGTAGAGGAAATTTAGTAGATAAAGCTTTAAAACTTAAAGAACTTGGAATAAACTCCAATAAAGAAATGCCATTAACGATGATACCGTTGGAATTTACATCACAAGAGCAACAAGAAGAAACGTAAATCAAATTTTAAAAAAAACAAACAAAAAGTCCTTTAAATAACTCTATCCAACGGAATTTTATGACTTCAAAATTAACTCAAATCAGAAAATCTATTGATAAAATTGACATAGAAATCGCAAAACTTATAGGTAAAAGAGCAGGTTTAGCTTTAGATGTTGCAAAAACAAAAAAAACGCAAAATTTAGATATTTATGCTCCTTCACGCGAAAAAGAAGTTTTAAAAAATGTCGTTTGTGCTTGCAAAGGGCAACTAAGCGAAGAAACTATAAAAAACATTTATACCGAAATTATTAGTGCTTGCAGAAATTTAGAAAATCCTATAAAAATTGCATTTTTAGGTCCATTGTCTACTTTTTCTCATCAAGCTGCTATTAAAAATTTCGGCTCAACAAATTTTTTTGTTCCAGTAGATACTCCTCAAGAAACTATTGAAGAAGTTGAATGTTTAAGAGCTGATTTTGCTGTTGTACCTATTGAAAACTCCAATGAAGGTTCCGTCAACGCAACGCTTGATAAACTTGTAGAAAGCGACCTAAAAATCTGCTCAGAAATTAGTTTGAAAATAATACAGTGTTTCCTTGTTAAACCTGAAAATTCAAAAATTTTAAAGATTTATTCCCACCCTCATGCTATAGCTCAGTGCAAAAAATGGATTGCAAAAAATTATCCAGATGCAGAACTTATTCCTGTTTCTTCCACATCACAAGCCGCAAAAAAAGTATCTATGGAAAGTTGTTCGGCCGCTATCGCTTCTGAAGCTGCCGCAAAAATCTACAAATTAAAAATTTTACAAAAAGGTATTCAAGACAGCCGGGAAAATTGGACGAGGTTTTTTGTTGTAGGAAAAATTTCTACAAATCCTAGCGGCAACGATAAAACAAGCTTGGTTTTTACAGTCAAAAACAAAATTGGTGCACTTTACGAAATACTCGGGATTTTTAACAAAAATAAGGTGGACTTAACAAAAATAGAATCACGCCCTACGAAAAAGAAAGCTTGGGAATATATGTTTTTTGTAGATTTTAACGGACATATTAAAGACAAAAATATAGCTAAAACATTAGAAAGTTTAGGTAAATTTTGTGTTTTTGTAAAAAGTTTGGGAAGTTATTCTAAGGGATGAAACTATTTTAACCTACGAAAGAAAAGAAAACAAAGATTCCACACGTTGACTAAAAACGAAGCACAAAAAATATAATGTCTTACTTATTTTCACAGCGAAGTATAAAAAATTCATCTACATAAATCTACCAAAATAAAAATTTGACAACATTACAAGCTTTGCATATAAGCTTGCCCTGCACAGCGTTAAACGATTTCAACCTTATTGTTGCCTTTTTTGATATACCCTATCGTTTTTGCACCTTTAAAAAATTTCTCAATTTCCAAAGCTACTTGAGGTCTAACTATCAATACCATACCTATTCCCATGTTTAAAGTTCTATAAATATCTGCATCTGGTACACTGCCTTTTTTCTGAATAATTTTAAAAATTTCTGGAACTTCCCAAGATTTTTTTTCAACAACCGCTTTCAAGCCTTTTGGCAAGACTCTTGCAATTTTATCGTAAAAACTTCCACCTGTGATATGTGCAATTCCTGTTATATTTTGCTGATTAGAGTTAAATTTATCTATAGATTTCAATATATTTTTAACATAAATTATAGTTGGAGCCAGCAATTCTTTAGAATACATTTTCAATTCACGCTCATTAAAAACCTTTCGTATTAAAGAATATCCATTGGAATGAGGACCGCTTGAATGCAAGCCTACCAAAACATCGTCTTTTTTTATGTTTTTCCCAGTTATTTCTTTTCCTTTTTTAATAATTCCCACTGAAAAACCTGCTAAATCATATTCTCCATCATTGTAGAACCCTGGCATTTCGGCAGTTTCTCCACCTATCAGCTGGGAACCAGAAACCTGGCAACCTTTTATTATGCCACTTATTACTTCCTGCGCTTGCAAAATTTTTAACTTTCCACAAGCAAAATAATCCAAAAAGAAAAGTGGTTTTGCCCCCACACATACTATATCATTAACATTCATAGCAACTAAATCTATTCCAATAGTGTCATGCTTGTTGTTGAGAAAAGCAAGCTTTAATTTCGTACCAACACCATCTGTAGAGCTCACAAGGTTATAATCAGTTTTATCAATAGGAAACAAAGAGCCAAAACCTCCTATTTTTGGCAATTTTTTCTTAATTCTCTTAATGAACTCATTGCTATTTTTTATATTCACTCCAGATTTTGCGTAAGTAATCACAAAAAACCTCCAAATTGAATTGGACATAAAAAAAACAAAACCCCAAAGTCGATAATAAGACTTTGAGGCTTTGTTTAAAAGATCCAGGTTAGCTTATTTTTTTTATGTTTGCTGCTTTCGGACCTTTATCCGAATCTACAATTTCAAACTCCACTGCATCACCTTCAGCCAAAGATTTAAAACCATCAGACTGAATAGAAGAATAATGAGCGAAAACATCACCTGACCCGTCGTCATTGGAGATAAATCCATAACCTTTTTGGTCATTAAACCACTTCACTTTACCCTGTGCCATTACTACAACTCCTTGTTCTTTAAATTGCCCGCTTTATTCGCGAGGCATTACATCAAATCGACCTCGTCACCCTCTACACCGGCAGCGATTCTACAAAATAGATTTATAAAAGTCAAGCACTTGGATAGCTTTTTGTTCTCTTGATAAAATCCCACCACGCATACCATCATATCACACATAACAAAAGCAAAAGTTTTAGTTTTTTTTTGAAGTCCAAATCTACTTCTACTGCACCGCTGTCCTCATTTCTGCATTATCCAAATTACATTTTTCTTTTGTAGGGATAGCATACAAAACCAGCATAACAATGGTCCCAACTACAGGCAACAAGAAAAGCAATTGCCACCAACCAGACATGTTGATGTCATGCAGCCTTCTTGCACCAATAGCAAATGTGGGAACAGCGATTAATATTGGGTATATCCTTGAAGTTAGCATTCCAATGTTATCTACATTCGCAGCTATTGCACTTACTGCAATAGCAACCAAAATATTGATCAAATAAAATATCCAAAACGGTTTCCTTGAAACGCAACCGTTAAAGTTTGAATAGTGCTTTGTAATCACATTCCAAAAATATTCTACAAAAATTTTAAATACCTCCTGCGTTTTCCAAAAATTGTTTTTTTCTTTACTAGGAATAGCAAACAAAATCATTAAAACAATAAGTCCAAACACAGGTACGATAAATAGCAATTGCCACCAACCAGACATATTGATGTCATGTAGTCTTCTAGCACCAATAGCAAAAGAAGGAAGTGCAACCAATATCATATACAATTCATACACCTGCGGAATTCCAGACAAAAAAGTTATTATAAAAGCAAACAAAATATTAAACAGGTAAAACAACAAAAACTGTTTCCTTGAAGCACAGCCACTAAAATCTACATACTGCTTCGTAACTACATTAAAAAAATACTCTACAAAAAATCTTTTCATAATATCTCCTTATGCTTCTGCCTACGTTGGTCTAAATTTTTGCAAAGGCTATGTTTTTTTGATTATTGTATTTGCCTTTTCTATCAGAATAAGAAACTTCACAAACATCATCCGATTGTAGAAACAAAACCTGAGCAATACCTTCATTAGTATAAATTTTAACTGGGATATTGTTTATATTTGATATTGCAAGAGTTACAAAACCCTCCCACTCAGGCTCAAGAGGTGTTATGTTCACAACAATACCACAACGTGCGTACGTGGATTTTCCAAAAGATATTGCGAGAACATCTCTGGGTATATTAAAATATTCTATACTTCTTCCAAGCACCGTTGAATTAGGGTACACAGTTATAAAATCTATAACCTGAAGTTTTTCAAAAAAGCTTTCACAAGAATTCTTCGGGTCTAATACGCTACCATCCGGCAATTTACTCATGACCATAAACTCATCGGACAAACGCATATCGTACCCATAAGACGAAGTGCCAAATGAAACAATTTTTTTCAAGCCGCACGAATTTTTATGTTGCACTTCTCTAATTTGCGTTTGGCAAAAAGGCGATATCATTCCTCTTTCTGTAGACATTTTTTTTATCCACTTATCGTTTTTAAGCATTTTTTCCTCAAACGTTTTTGCAAAAAAATAATTTTTTGTAAATTTCAAAAATATTTTCACTGTATTCTAACGAAAGACCATTACCTGCTATTTTATCTCTCTAAAATCGCTCATAATAGGTTGCCAACGTCACTATTGCACATTTAAAATCATCCACTTACCAAACCAATTGACCGATTACTTCTAATTTTCCACCATCAATGTGCTTTGATATTAGCATAATTTTGTTATATCCATCATTTTTATCAAAGTTGTATAATTGGGTTAATTAAAATTTACAGGATCCTTTCATCTGTTAACTTTTCGTAGATATTGTCATATTTTTTCAATATTTCCTCTACAATTTCATTAGGAAGTTCTGGCACCGGAGGCAATTTATCCCACCCGATTTGCTCCAAATAATCGCGAACATACTGCTTATCCAAACTATTTTGCGGTTTTCCGTCTTCGTATTTTGAAACTTCCCAAAACCTAGAAGAATCTGGAGTAAAAACTTCATCAATCAGAATAATTTTATCGCCACAAAAACCGAATTCAAGTTTAGTATCAGCCAAAATTATACCTCTATCAAACACATAATCGCTTACTTTTTTGTAAAGCTCGATTGAAAAGTTTGAGAGATTTTCAGCAGTATTTTTTCCAACTCTTTTTACCATTTCTTCAAAAGAAATATTTTCGTCGTGCTTTCCGTTTTCTTCCTTGCTTGAAGGAGTGAAAATCGGTTCAGGAATTTTAGAAGATTCCCTTAAACCTCTCGGCAACCTTACTGCACAAACAGTCTCTGACTTTTGATATTCTTTCCAACCAGAACCTGCTAAGTACCCCCTTACAACACATTCTATATTTATGCGTTCAGCTTTTTTTACAAGCATTGACCTATCACGCAAACAATCGTATTTTTTTAATTCCACCGGAAAATCATCAAAATTTCCACTTATTATGTGATTTGGAACAATATCTTTTACAAAATCGAACCAAAACATTGAAAGCTTATGTAAAATTTTTCCTTTATTTGGAATCAAAGTTGGAATAACATAATCAAACGCCGATATTCTATCAGATGCAACAATCAAATAGTCTTTTCTAAAAGAATAAACGTCACGAACCTTTCCACTACGAATCAAAGGCAAGTCTATTTTTTGTCCTTGAAAACCCATTTGTATCGCTTTCCTCCAATTCGTAATCATTCATGATTTTTAATTTTTTTTATTATTCCGTTGATTTTAGCATTAAAGTATGGATCAGACGTAACCTTTTCTTTTATTTTATCGCAAGCATACATAACCGTAGCATGGTCTCTTCCACCAAACATTTCTCCAATTTTATTTGTTGAAAATTCATCAACAAGTGTTCTTGCCAAATACATAGCAATTTGACGGGGAAAAGCAATTGCATCAGTACGCCTTTTAGATTTCATATCTTTAAAATCTATATTAAACTCATTGGCAACAATTTTTTGAATGGTTTCCACAGATATGTTTTTCCCATCTTCATTCCTTACTATGTCTTTTAATATATTTTTTGCGGTATCAACATTTAGCGGAACGTTTGAATACAATGCCAGCGCCGCAATTTTTATAAGACAACCCTCAAGTTGTCTAATGTTTGATTTAACGTTTGTAGCAATATAGATAATAACATCGTCTGGAATAAATAGCTTTTCGTCTTGAGCCTTTTTTCTTAAAATTGCAATTCTTGTTTCCAGGTCTGGCGGCTGAATGTCTGCCAAACATCCCCATTCAAAACGCGATATTATCCTTTCTTCAACTTTTTCAAGGTCCTTAGGCGGTCTGTCAGAAGACAAAACAATCTGTTTTTTCGAATTAAAAAGATCATTAAACATATTAAAAAATTCTTCTTGTGAACCCTCTTTTTTCATTAAAAATTGTATGTCGTCAACCAAAATACAGTCCAATTTTCTATATTTTCTTTTAAATTCTGAAGTTCTGTGTGATGCTATAGACTCTACGAATTCATTTACAAAAGTCTCGCAAGTAACATACAAAACTCTTAACTTTGGCATAAGCTGTTTTACACAATTGCCTATCGCATGCAATAAATGTGTTTTTCCAAGTCCCACACCGCTGTAAATAAATAAAGGGTTAAATTGTTTTCCAGGATTTTTGGCAACAGCTTCAGAACATCCACAAGCAAATCTATTTGAAGCACCGATTACAAAATTAGAAAAGAGATATCTTGGATTTACTTGATCGTTTGGTAAGTGTGCAAATACTTGCGGAAAAGTTTCTACCTCAATAGTTTCTTCAGTGTTTTTTATTAATTCTGGTATATTTTCCTGTGCTTTAAACTCTAATATCACTTTTTTTCCACAAGAATTAGACAAAATTTCTTCGATATCGCTTTGCTGATTATCTCTAACCCATTGAGAAAAGTAATCGTTAGGTACACTTATACAGAATATATTGTCTTCAAACGACAGTGGTTTTAAAGGCGAAAACCACAGATTGTATTTCTCTTGACCTATAGAATTTTTAACCTTATCCACAACTGCTTGCCACAAATTAGAAGCAACTTCAGACATAACCCTCCATCGTTATCCACAAGATGTAATGCTCCGCAATACTTGACGTAGTTTTAATATAAAAAATCCATATTTTTTGTAATTCCTTCCTAAAAACACGAGGTGGAGTGTATTTTTTTTTATATTTTTTGTCAACAAATACAGAATACTGACACGCAAATCTGCTTAATCACAACCATTTGCAGACTTTTTGTAAGTTTCGTAACATAGCACAAGGTTAACTTTAGGTGCAAAAAATTAAAGAACGTAAAAATGTTTACAAAAAGACAAAACTTATTAAATCTTTTCAAATTTCGCATACGGCACAAGTTATGTGTTTTCCTTGTTTTTATCGCACTACTTTTTTCTTGTATTTTTATTGCATTTTGCCGTTCTAATTTGATGTCTATTAGAATGTCTGAAAACAATTCAATAAGCTTTTTAGTTATAATTTCAGGAAACGACGAATACTTAAAAGAAAGCATTCTCATCTGGACACTTACATACAGCAAAGAAACTGGAGTTTTAAAAATTCTTTCCATAAATCCAGATATCGCAGTTAAGCATAAAACTCAAAAAGCAAAAACTTTAAAGCACTTGTTTTTTGAAAATCAATGCAATGTAAATGATTTTTATCCACATTTGAAACAAATAATAAATGAAGCCGTGCAAACCGATTTCTTTGTAAATATAAAATTTAGTGATTTTATAAATATTAGTAGCTCTGACGGTAAAAATATAGCTTCTGCAGTCACAAAAGCCAAAACGCAAGATTATATTTTGCAAAATTTAAATGAATTGGAAATTTTTGAACTAATTTTCAGTAAATCTACAAGCATTTTTTTTGAAATGATCAGACGCTATGACTCCAGTAAAACCAATATGTCTAAATTGTCTCTAATTTACGCTTCCTTGAGCTGCAGGTTTTTTAAACCTGCACTAATGTTTTGCTCAGTACCGGTCAAAGAAGCAAACGCAAGAATTGAACTTGATGAAAAAAATTTTGATATGCTTTTAACTGAAACTTATTTTTCTAAAAAAACCGAAACAAACAATTATTTGAAAGTTGAAGTTAGAAATGCTTCTTTGAAAAAGAATGCAGCTAGCCAAGCTGTATGGTTTTTGAGAGAAAAAGGCTTTGACGTATTAGATTATGGCAACGCAAAAAACTATTATGACAAAACTTTAATAGTGGATTATAAAGGTTTCTTTCCGGATGCCTTAAAAATTGCAAAACTTTTAAAAGCTGATAAAATAATAACTGCTTTTAATAAAAGCAAATTTTACGATATAGGAATTTTCATCGGCGAAGATTTTAATTTAAGCTACAGCTCAAATGAAAATAATGGAGATACAAAACATGCCAAAGCTTGATTTTTTAAAACTTGCAAAAAGAGCCGCAAAAATCGCAGACAGCAAAAAAGCTTTAGATACAATCATACTAGATGTCAGAGAATTGACAACCACAACAAATTTCTTTGTAATCACCACAGCACAATCTAGCCCACAAATCAATGCGGTAATTTCAGGAATTGACAAAACTTTCAAGGAAGATGGAATAATGTCTTTAAGAAAAGAAGGTTCAGCAAACGTTGCTTGGAAAGTTTTGGATTATGGCGGATTAATTATTCATGCTATGTCTTGTGATATAAGACAATTATACCATCTTGAAGCTCTTTGGAAAGACGCTAAAATATTGACCTTTTCAGACGAAAAAATAAAGCCTGCTGAAATTACCAATTTAAAAACTCTTAAAACTAAAAAGAAAAGTCTAAAAGTCCCAAAGCAAAAGAACAAAGCAGTTCCTGCAAAACATTTACCTAAAAAATCTAAACCCACAAAAGAGGTTTGATGACAAAAGTCCGTATTGGAAGCATTGAATTAGAGAGCAACATAATTCTTGCTCCTATGGCAGATATTACGGATGTACCTTTGCGTCAACTTGCAAAAGATGGTGGTGCCGGGCTTGTCTATACCGAAATGTCTTCTGCGAAAGCACTCGTTTATGGCAATGAAAAAACAAAAAAACTTACCAAAATATCCCATGAAGAAAGACCTGTTGCCATTCAAATTTTTGGATCTGATGTTAAAACTTTGGAAACTGCTGCAAAGGTAGCACAAGATTATGGTGCAGATATTGTGGATATAAACCTGGGATGTCCAGCAAAAAAAATAATAAAGTCAGGTGCTGGTGCGAAACTTTTAGCAAATACAAAGCTAGTTGCACAAATATTGTCTGCAACAGTAAAAAGTGTTTCAATTCCTGTAACCATAAAAACGCGAACAGGTCTTGTCCCTGGTGAAAATATAGCTGCTGAAATTGTTGAAATTGCACAGGACTGTGGAGTAAAAATGGTTGCAATTCATGCAAGAGCCGCATCTTTAGTTCATAGCGGTGAACCCGACTTGATTTCATTTAAAAAAGCTTGCGAAAAGTCAAAAATTCCGATATTTGCAAATGGAGGAATAATTGATGAAAAAACTGCCAAAAATTTTATGAATATAGCTAATTGTTCCGGTCTTATGATAGGTAGAGGTGCTTTAGGCAATTATTCAATATTTAAAAGGCTTAGCAGCTTCTTTAAAGATGGGCAAATTTTGCCACCTGCACCGAATAGTGAAAAAAAAGAATGGTTTAAACGTCATGTTTTGATGTCAGTAAATCATTATGGAGAAAAAAAAGGACTCACACTTGTCAGAAAAATCGTTCCTTACTATATAAAAGATTTTCCAAACGCTGCCAAAATCAGAACTGAGTTCAACGACATAAGCACAATATCTGAATTCTTGAACTTACTCACAAAAATACAGTGAAAAAGGTCTCTGAATGAATGGAATTTTATATGTGATACCAACACCCATAGGAAATCTAGAAGACATAACTTTAAGAGCGTTAAGTGTCTTGGCAAGTTGCGATTTCATTGCCTGCGAAGATACTCGTCAAAGTTTAAAATTGTTGTCTCATTTTAAAATTTCAAAACCACTTATAAGCTTTTATTCATACAATGAGCAAAGACGTGTTAAAGCTATTATTGAAAAGCTTTCAAACGGAGAAAAAGCTGCTCTAATATCTGATGCGGGTACCCCAGCAATATCTGATCCAGGTTATGTTTTAGTTAAAGCAGCAATAGAAAATAGCATAAAAGTTGAAGTTTTGCCAGGTGCGAATGCGTTAACCACTGCACTTGTAGGTTCAGGACTTCCAACCGACGGGTTTATTTTTTGCGGCTTTTTAAAAAGAAAAAGTGGTAAAATGAAAAAAGAATTAGAAGCTTTTTTAAATTTGGAAAAAACTGTAATTTTTTATGAATCACCTCACAGAATTTTAAGAACGGTTGAAATGTGCGTTAACGTTTTTGGAAAAAATGCTCAAATGTGCCTTGCAAGAGAGTTAACAAAAAAATTTGAAGAGTTTATAAGAGGCAACGCAAACGAAGTTTTTGATATAATCTCTACACGAGCAAGAGAAAACGCAAAAGCAACTGTAGGCGAATTTGTCGTCTTGATATCGCCTACAAAAACAAAATATCCGGAGCGACATACATGATTAGAGCAGGTATAGTTGGAATTACAGGTTACACTGGCGAAGAGCTTTTAAAGATGCTTATGCGTCATAGCGGTGTTAAGTTGTGTGCAGTTTATGGTCGCAATCATGGAAAAAATATTGCGAACGTATATCCAGCATTTAGTGGATTAAATTTAAAAATATGCCCGATTGACGCACAAGATATTACCAAAAATTGCGATGTTGTGTTTCTCGCACTGCCTCATGGTGTATCATTTGATATTGTCTCTCAATTGATTGAAAGTAATATTAAGATTATAGATTTATCGGCAGATTTTAGGATAAACGACGTCAAAATTTATGAGCAGTGGTATAACGTCAAGCATTGTGCTGGCAAATATTTAAGCAACGCTGTCTATGGTCTTTGCGAAATTAATGGCGAAAAAATTAGAAATGCAAAGCTTGTGTCAAATCCCGGTTGTTATCCAACATCAACTCTTTTAGCTTGTGCTCCGTCATTGAAAAATGAAATTATTGATTTTAATGGAATTATAATAGATTCAAAGAGTGGAATTTCCGGTGCTGGAAGAACTGCCGCAAAAAACTATTTTAATACGGAACATCCAAATTTTACTAGCTATAAAGTTGCAGGCACTCACAGGCATATTCCGGAAATAGAACAAGAACTTTCAAAAATGGCAAATAGCAAGATTATGATAACTTTTACTCCCCACATAATGCCAGTAGAAAGAGGTATGTTTACAACAGTTTATTTGAATTTAAAAAGACCTTGCTGTTCTTGTGAAATTGTTGAAGCGTATAAAGATTTTTATAATGATACACCATTCATAAAAATTCTTGACGAAGATAAAATGCCATCAATAAAAAGTGTCATAAACACAAATTATTGCGAAATCGCACTGAAGGTAGACAAACGAACTAACAAGTTGATTATAGTTTCAGCTATTGATAATTTAGTGAAAGGTGCAGCTGGTCAAGCTATTCAGAACATGAATATAATGTTTAATTTACCAGAATCAACCGGCTTCTTTTAAAAGTTAGACCTACTATGGAACTCGCATTTATGAAAGCAAAAAACTCGCAAAATTACAAAAACTTAAATTTAATTAAAAAACAAGGCGGACAAGCTTTAATTGAAGCAGTTTTTTTTATTCCCATAATTCTGCTTTTTCTTGTAGCAATAATATGGTTTTCTAGAGTTATGCTTACATATCAACAAATGCACACAGCCGCAAAATACGGTAGCGATTTGATAGCATACACTCCTTTTTCTCAAAAATACATAAAGAGCGATATTGGCGACTACCTTTGCAATTCAAATAACATAGGACGAATCCTTGATCCGAACAAACTAGAGGTTTTAGTGGAACTAAACGACTATACACCGGTAGACTATAATTTTTCCATCCCAAATATTTCAGATTTTGACCCATCCAAATTCGCATCAGAACTTGGAGGATTTTCTTTTGACGAAAGCAAAACTTCTTATGTTGAAGTCAAATATTCTTACGAAATTCCCAAACTTTTACAAATAACAGGTAGGCAAAATATCACACTAAAAGTTCGATTAGAACTATTGTCAGGATGTGGAAACAAAGGATACTCTGGAAGACAAAAGTAGATTTTTGTTTTCAATTTACGCAAGAATATAATACCAATAACGAGAAATGCAAGTAAATAGTATAAATTTAAGGTGAATTTACCAGTTGTTGTCCATTGGCAATAACGGCTTCTGCCATATTCTCATCAAAACTTCATGATATTCTTTTACTAAAAGCTTATTTTTCTTGCTTTCAAAAACAACTTCACTACCTTCAATGTAACCTATATCGGAAATAGCACAACCTTTAAATATTTTTTCTATTTTTGACACATTTTTAGGCTTTACTTCTATTATAAACCTTCCGCTTGATTGCGAAAATAGTTTTTCCGCAGGCGTAAGTTTCTCATCTGTTCTAATAGCATCTATGTTTACAAAAACACCTTTTTGCCCGCTGAAAGACATTTCGCTTATTGCTGCAGACAAACCACCATCTGAAATATCGTGACAGCTTTCAACAAGTTTTCTATTTATTGCTTTGTGCATATCTTTCATGATTTTAAGTGATTCTTTTGGAAAAACATCAGGCACAATTCCATCTTTAATATTTTCAATGTCAGAAAAAACGGACCCACCAAGTTCATTTCTTGTTAATCCCAAAACAAAAACTTTATTGCCTTCCTCTTTAAAAGGCATTGTTACAGTATTTTCCACATTTTCAATAATTCCAATTACAGAAATTAAAAGAGCCGGCGGAATAGAATATTTTTCCCCTCCAATGCAGTATTCATTGTGCAAACTATCTTTACCGGAAATGAAAGGAACACCAAACGCTTTAGACATATCATAACAGGCTTTCGCCGCTCTCACCAAACTTCCCAAAATCTTAGGATTATTCGGGTTTCCCCAACAAAAATTATCAAGTGCGGACATTCTTTCTATGTTCCCACCGACGGCAACAGCATTTCTCAAAGCTTCTTCAATCGCATTTGCTGCCATTTTATAAGTATCTATTTTTCCATACTTAGGATTTAATCCATTTGATAAAACAATAGATTTTTTTGTGTTTTTTACAACTACAAACGGAAAAATCACGGCCGCATCACCAGGACCGGATACTTCTATTGAATTCCCTTGAAGCGGTTTTATAATGGTTTGTCCTTGAACTTCGTGGTCATATTGGCGAATAATCCATTCTTTTGAGCAAACGTTCAAATCAGAAAGAACACTTTTTAATGACTTTAGAATTTGTTCAGAATTCATTTTTACAGGTTTTTGTTTTCTTTCGGTAGAATTTTTATACACCGCCAGTCTTTTAGGTTTAGGAATTCCATTATGTAAAAAATCCATAGACATGTCTGCTACAATTTTTTTATTATAAGTTAGAGTAAGTTTTCTATCGTTTGTAAATTCACCTACAAAAACAGCATCCACATTTTCTTTTTTAAAAAGCTCTAAAATTCTATTTTTATTTTTAACAGGCACCGCGAAAACCATTCTTTCTTGAGCTTCCGATATCCAGATTTCCCAAGGCAAAAGACCCGCATATTTTAATTGAACTTTTTCCAACTCAACTTTAACGCCTGTATTTTCGCCAAGCTCTCCTACTGCACTTGAAAGTCCGCCCGCACCACAATCTGTCACGGCTCTATAAAGCTTCAAATCTCTTGCTTTTAGCATAACGTCTAAAACTTTTTTCTCCACAATAGGATTTCCTATTTGAACTGCATTGACATCAGATTCCTTATCAAGCTGAACTGAAGAAAAAGTAGCTCCATGAATCCCATCTCTTCCAGTCTTTCCTCCAACAACCAAAACTAAATCTTTAGGTTTAACATCTTTAGTGATTTTTGATTTAGGAATTATCCCCATCGTCCCACAATAAACGAGCGGATTTGCTATATACCCATCGTCAAAAAAAACCGCTCCGTTGACCGTGGGAATTCCCATTCTATTTCCATAATCTCTAACGCCTGATATTACGCCTTTTGCAATTCTTTTAGGATGATGCATTCCTTCAGGAATTTTTTTAGGCGAAGTATTAGGAGAACCAAAACAAAAAACGTCTGTGTTTGCAAGCGGTTTTGCCCCAAGACCTACGCCTAAAATGTCTCTTATCACTCCACCAATTCCCGTCGCAGAACCGCCGTAAGGCTCTAAAGCCGACGGATGATTATGGGTTTCCACTTTAAAAGCTGCTCCAAATTTTTTATCAAATTCTATAATGCCAGCATTGTCTTTGAAAACTGACCAGCACCACTTTTTATTAAGTTCTGCAGTTGCTTTAAAAATAGTTTCTTTTAGTAGGTTTTTGTAAATTTTTTTTGTGATTTTGCCGTTTTTAATTTCATTGTATTCTATAATTCCAGTTAAAGTTTTATGCTTACAATGCTCGCTCCAAGTTTGTGCTATAGTTTCGAGCTCTACATCGGTAGGATTTCTTTTTTGTTTTTTGAAATGATTTTGAAGCACTTTCATCTCTTCAAGAGAAAGCGATAAGACATTTTTCTTGCTAATTTCTATAAGCTCTTTATCTGATAAATTTAAAATCTCAATTGTTTTGCAGCTAATTTCTTCTTTCATTTTTTTACCATAATCCTAAAATTTTACGCACAACACACGAAATACAACCCAAACACAGCTGGTTCGCCATCGCATCTAAACAGATTTAGTTTTTCACAAACTGCAACAAATAAATAACAAACTGCATCTATAATAAAATTTGGCTTACTTATTGGAAAAATACTTTAACTTCGTCTTTGGATAATAATGCAATAATATCTGCTTGTAATCACTGCCATTTTCAGACATATCTTTTGCACCCCACTGACACAAACCAACTTTATGTCCCCAGCCTTTTCCGGCAAAATAAAAATTGTTACCTAAATTTTTAATAGACGTAAACATATGGCTTTTGATTTTTGAAGGATCTATTGCAAGACGAAACGCGTAAGCGTTTAGCAAAAGAATGCCTTTTGAGTGATTTATCTCAATTTTTTTGGCCGCACCTGTAGCAGTTGTTCCTTTAACCTTTATACTTCTGATTTTTCCTATTTTATGAGATGACAATTTATTCACAATAAAATTTTCAGGGACAGAAACTTCCCAGTACGTATGTGGCGAATTTGAATGATATTTGCATTTGACACCTTTCAAATAAACCGGTGTTTCTTTCATATTCCAAATATATGATGGGTCATCTGTATGACCACCACAATTAGCGTGAAAAACTGTCTGAGCCAGCTCGCCTTCAAAAGTTAAAATTTCTCCAGAAGTCTCATCTACAGCTTCACTGCATGAACTCTTTTCACTGTTTGCGCCATCATAAACTTGACAGTGAACTGTAGAACACAAATCAAACCCTTGTGCAGAATGCTTGCTTATATTCTTTATTGTGTAAGTTCTGCTGATTACAGCTTGAGCTTTTAATGCTTCTTTTTTCCAAGATGCCGATACTTCCTTCGGTAAAACACCCCTTAAATAATACTCAATAGGCAAAACATTAATGACATTTGCTTTGTTACCGGATCCCACAATACTTAAATGACCTCTGTAAATTTTGTTATTTACAGAAATCATTTGGTTTGAAGCTTTTATTTTAACTGGTGCATGCAAAATACTGTTGCCTACTTTTATTTTATTGTTAAAAGCAGAAACGGTCGTAAAACCTTTTGAAAACCTTATTTTTTTGTTTTTGGCATCAAAAACGTAAAACTCTCTTGAAGCACCTACGGAAACAGAATTTGTGTTCAAAACAATTCCTATTTTTACAGTGTCATTAGCATTTTTTTTAGAATAGATATGTTTAACTTTGTCAGAGCGATACAGGTTAGTAGTTTTACAAGACGGCAATATGAGCAAAAACAGCACCAAAAACAACAAAGTTCTTTTAAACATTTTTAAATCTTTCCCTGTATGATTTTGCACAGGCGCAATATTTTTGCATATAGTAATTTTCCCGTTTCAAAACATTTTTTTCTTCATAAAAATACGGTCTAAAATCTTCGTACAAAAATTCTATTCCGACTTTTTTAGAAATTTCTTGTGCAAGAGTCTTTATAACTTCATGATTTTGATGCGGGCTTGATAAAAGCGAAGTGGTAAAGAAATCGAAGTTGTTTTCCTTGGCAAAAAGAGCTGTTTTTTCAAGTCTTAATTCATAACATAAACTGCATTGTTCTAAAAAAAATTTTTTCCAATTCTCATAATCGTATTCAAATTGCGATTCCTCAAAAAAATCAAAACCCGAACTCACGCAATATCTTACGGCAGAAATTTTCCGGTTTTCGTATTCTGTTTTATCGTAAACGTTTGGATTGTGCCAAAAAAAAGAAATTTTATATTCTTCTTTTAACAACTTAACAGCACTTGCAGAGCAAGGCGCACAGCAAATATGCAATAAGATTTTTTTCATTTTATGATTAAACCACTGTAAATTCTTACACTAAAAAAAAACTTTATATTACGGTTATTTTTTGTACCCTAAAAATTGCTATTCGCTTTCCGGTTTATAGGGAACCAAGTGTGCCGACCAACCACCATCTCTAGCGTCCAAATAAGCATCTATCGGATTGTCTTGTGATAAGTTCTTATTTGCAGACGCTATAGCATCAGAGTTTACGCTAATTATTTCATTTATTTGCGACAAAACTTCCTTTGAAATTCCTAAAGTTTCCGCATTTACAGCAGCGTTTTTTAATAATTCTAACTGTCTTAAAGCGGATTGTTCAACTAATTCTTTGGTTCTTGCTGTAGCACCAGTCCAAGCATCTTCTTTTTGAGGAAACATTGAACCACTCACATTATAAGGCGAAGCAGCTGAATAGACAGTAATTTGTGGAAACTTTATGTTAAATATTTTTGCGAAAAGTGGTTTGTAATTAGATTTTTGCCGCAAAGTAATTTTAATTTTTTGACGGCTGAAGTCTGGACTTTCCACAAACCATGAAAAAGCATCTTGTCCAATTTTATTTTTTGAAACTGTGTGAAAATGAATATTAGAGCTCATGTAAACACATTTGTTTTGCGTGGAATAATAATTTACTCCTTTTGAGTTACGCTTAAGACCTAAATTTGCAAGCGGTGTTTGAGGCGATAAAACAATTTCATAACCTTTATCATTATAATAATTGTTTTGAACTGCCCAATAATACGAAAAAAACTCATTCACAGCAGCAGATTGCAGACTTTGCAAAGCATTGACCGCAGATTGTATTTTCAATACACCAGAAGTTGAGTTACCCGATGACGTCTTGTGAATAAAATCCGATGTTGGATTTTCGTTTAAAACATCCATTTCGGCGGGATATCCACCAATAACCTCTGTGGAAAAAGATGGAATTTGCGTACCATCTGGGTTTAAACTAAGCGACAAAAGCACACCGATTAGATAGTTGGTTTCACCTAAAAAATTTAAAACTCGTGCTTTATAAATTGCGACAGACAGTACTATGTTATCAGCTTCAATTTGCATTCTCATCCTAGTTATTATGACTTTTGCAATATTTAACATCATAGCCCAAGAAATTAAAACAATAAGGCTAAAAATCAGGAAATAATATAAAGTTTGTCCTTTGTTACTTTTTAACATTTCAATTTAGTCTGCAAGAATGAGAAGCTACCCATATGGTACGCACGCATTATACCATTTTCAAGTTATTTGTAAACTAACCAAAGTCCAGACAAAAGCACGTTTAAGTTTCTGCTAAATTGATGTCAGACAAACAAACACGCAATGATTTGCCTTAAATTTTGGAAAATACACCTAACGCATGTTTTCTTCGCATTTTGTATAATAACTGCATGCCAGAATGTAGAGATTGCTTAACCATCAAAGAAGCCAGTATTTGGGCTACTGATCATTTAGGAAAGAAAGTAACAACTTCTAATATTTCTTATCTTGTTCAATATGGACGTATTGCAAAAATTGGATATAACGGTTCAACTCATATTTCAAAATTTGATCTTGAAAAATATTACCGTTCATTAGGTAAATCAAAAGAAACTGCTTGGAAAGAAAAATTAGGACAAGATTTAAATTGGACTTTGTCTTTTGATAAATTAAAAGAATCCGACACCACTAAGCATATCCATAGGCTCCACCCGTATAAAGGCAAGTTTATTCCGCAACTTGTTGAGTACTTTCTTGATAGCCATACCGACAATTTTAAAACCGCAACATATTTCAAAGAAGGAGACATAGTTTTAGACCCTTTTTGCGGCAGTGGTACTACACTTGCTCAGTCAAATGAACTTGGACTTCATGCCATAGGTATAGATGTTTCATCGTTTAATGTCTTTATTTCAAACTGCAAAATTGCAGATTACGACATCAAGCGGTTAGATGAAGTAATAAATCAAATAACAATCAAATTGTATTCTGAAGCAAAAATTTTGAAATCTGATTTTGAAAATACTCTTATAGAGAAATTAAAAATGTTTAACAACAAATACTTTCCTGCTACTGAATTCAAATATAAATTAAGACAAAATCTCATAGATGAAGATAAATACGGTGCAGAAAAAGAAAAATTGTTCTTGCCTATTTATGAAAAACTAATTTCAGAATATAAAATAGATTTACTCAAAAAAAATCCAAAAACTTTTTTAGAAAAGTGGTATTTTAAAAATATCCGCTACGAAATAGCTTTTGTGTTTAATGAAATAAAGCAGATACAAGATGCCAGCATTGAGAAAATTCTTGATTTAATTCTCAGCCGAACAATACGTTCTTGCAGAGCAACTACACATTCGGACTTGGCAACGCTTGTAGAGCCGATTTCTACAACTTATTACTGCTCAAAACACGGCAAAATTTGTAAGCCTATTTTCTCAATTATGAAATGGTGGCGTACATATTCGAAAGATACTGTTAATAGGTTAAAGGATTTTGCAAAGTTAAAAACTAATACATATCAATATTGTTTAGCTGGAGATAGCAGAGTAATAAATATTCCTGTTGAGATATTAAAAAAACAAAAAAATCTTGCAAGTGTGCTACAGAAGCAAAAAATAGCAGGTATATTCTCAAGTCCGCCTTATGTAGGTCTTATAGACTATCACGAGCAGCACGCATACGCTTATGATTTATTTGGTTTTGAAAGAAAAGATGAGCTTGAAATTGGTCCGTTATTCAAAGGACAAACAAAAAATGCTCAAAAAAGTTATGTGGAAGGTATTTCAGCAGTTTTAAATAACTGTAAAAAATACTTAAAAGATGATTACAATGTCTTTTTGGTAGCAAATGATAAATACAATTTATACCCAACAATAGCAGAAAAATCCGGAATGAAAATAGTTAATCAATTCCGTCGTCCGGTGCTTAACAGGACGGAAAAAGATAAAGGTGCATACTCGGAAACAGTGTTTCATTTGAAAAGAATGAAGGAGATATAACAATGAACAGAAAAGCAAGACTAATATTTTTAGGACTTTCATTAATCTTTTTGATTGGTGTTGGTTATTATGTGTCAAAAAACTTTGACTTTTTACTGAATGATTTTTGGTTTACGTCAGGTTTTTTATTGCTAATATTGCTTTCTTTGATTGACCAACCGTTTTTTTCCAAAGATTCAAATGTGTTTGTTAATGCCATTACTGCGGGAATATCTTTGTTGCTTGTTAATCCAGAATATCGTAGTTGTTTATTTTGGATATTTGGAGGAATTACGCTTTACTTAGCAATTAGCAGTTATGTTTTGATGTGGATAAGGAGTAAATCGTTGCCAAACGAGAATAAACTGACACAATTTATTTCAAAGATTAACAGAGAGATTGGGAAACCCCAAACACTTTTTTCTGCTTTTTTTCTTTGGGGTGCGATTAATAAGTTTGGTGTAAACAGTTATGCTTTTAACGCATTAATGCTTTATTGGGCAATTTTTATGATATTGCGTATTGACGCTATTGCTATGATAATAAGCAGTTTGTTTGATAAAAAAGAAAACATTGAACAGGAATCAGCATTGGGTAAAATTTTTGGCGTTCAATCTAAAAATACTTTCCTTGTAAAACTTTTTCCAGAACGAAAAGAAACAACTAAAATATTTGATTTTGTTGAATTTTTATACTCAATTGACGAAAAGCAAACTGTTAGAAAAGGGTTGATACTAGACACTTATTTATTAAATGAGCAACAATGGGTTAAAGTGCTTACAACAAATGAGATAACCAGAATCTTTGAAAAAGGGAACTGCTTTGAAAATCATACCGCAGATGTTGTTTATAAAGTTAAAGAAGTCCCCGATACAAAATATCTGAATACATTTATTGGAATTGTAACTGAAAATTCTACAATTGAAAAAATCAAATTTATATACAACTCTAAAAATGAAATAACAGAAAGTAATTTGTTAGAAGTGAAAATTGGAAATCGTACAGTTTATTATCAGATAATTGAAGGTATGACTATAATTGAACAGTTGGAAAATAAAAATGAAACAGGTTTTATTATTGGCGAAGCCATTCAATTAGGTATTTGGGAACATGACAAAGTGAAATTTGAGCCTTTCGGTTGGGTGCCTGAAATTAATTCACCAGTCTACATTGCTTCTCATATAGAAAACACGACAATAGGAACAGATGAACTTGAAATTGGTAAAATCCCAAATACTAATTTCCCAGTTGTCATTAAAAAAGATTTAGCGTTAACTCATCACACTGCAGTTATTGGTGTTACAGGAACCGGGAAGTCAGTTTTTTCAAGAAACCTAATTAGAGAATATCTCAAAGACGAAAAAGTGAAGGTGATTTGTGTTGATTTTACAGGTGAATATAAAGATAAATTTAAGGACTTAACTCCAGTTGATATAATTAATGATACAATGGAAAAAGAGCTGTTTAAAAAGATTGATGAAGTAGAAGCTATGCTTATAGCGTCATACGGAAAAGAGAATAATAAGACTAAAACCAAACGGCAAGAAATTTCCAAAAAAATGATTGAGCAAATATCTGTATTTCTGAAAGATAACAATTCAAAAATTTCAATAATAGATTTGCCTGAAATTGTAAATACTTCGGCAAATTTTGAATATATGAGGTTATTTATTAAGTCAATATTCTATATTGCAAAAAAAGAAAAATCATTTGGAAATAAGGTTTGTTTAGTATTAGAAGAAGCTCATACAATTATACCCGAATGGAAATTTTCAGGAATTTCCGAAAAATCGGCGCAACCGTTATTAAATAGTATCGCTCAAATAGCCTTGCAAGGTAGAAAATATAATGTTGGATTGTTGGTAATTGCACAACGAACAGCAAATGTTTCAAAAACAATCCTAACACAATGCAATACAGTTGTTGCATTCCAACAATTTGATAAAACAAGCAGTGAATTTTTAGCTAATTATTTTGGTGACGGTATCGCCAAAATCTTGCCAACTTTAAAATTTAGACAAGCGGTAGTTGCAGGGAAAGCATTGAAATCAAATATTCCAATGATTTTTGAAGTTCCTGAAATTGCAGAACAACAAGAAAGAACGGAACGTGAATATTTATAAGTTACATATAAAATACTACCCGCAAAATTGTGCAAAGTATAAAAGCTATAATTCTGAACGGTCGTCTGCGTAATACTAAACATGAAAAAACATATTTCAATTTTAGAAAGACTTTTTGATAAAAACTATCAACTCATTGATGGAACTGATGAGATTTTTGAATTAGATTTAGCTTTGTGGTAGAGCGAAATTCTTTCTACAAACGAGCTAAAAGAAAGAAGTGCATATTTTAAGTTAATAGACGGTACTGAAACTACACATTATAAAATGTGTAATTTTCAAAACTTAGAAGAAGTTCACAAAGAAAGCTCTTTTAGAACTAAAAAATTTTTCATAAGTGGAAAATATTCTACAGGCTACGCATGGGTTATTTCCATACAGAGGTAAATTTCACCCTCAATTAATTAGAGCGTTATTAAACATATTAAACGTTAAAAAGGGTAATATTGTTCTTGATCCAATGGCGGGAAGTGCAACTGTCGCAGTGGAAGCTAATCTGCTTGGAATAGATGCTATTTCTATAGATATAAGTCCATTTTGCCGACTTATAGGAAAAGTTAAAACATTTGTGCACTAAATTTAGATTGTGGAATTTTAGATAGCATTGTTAGCAAACCACAAACATTGTTTAAAAAACTTAACAAGAATAAAGTCACTGTATATTTTGAAAATAAGAAAAGGGACGATAATAAGCTTTATTATGAAATTTTATTGCTAGCTTATTTAGACAGTGTCGGTTTTGCTAAAAGGGCAGAAACTTCGTTAGAAAAACTCTTCCCAAGAGTGTTGATAGATATATTGCAACTATTAAGTATTTTCAAGCGGCAAGGGAAAAATTAAAATTGCAAATTGGGAAAACTAAAGTATTAGAAGGAAATGCTTTAAATTTATTGCTACCTGAAAATAGTATTGACGTAATTATAACGTCTCCGCCATACTCGTTTGCTATTGACTATTTAAAAAATGATAAAACGCAGTTAGAATACTTAGACGCGGATATTGAAAAATTATATTCTCAAATGATAGGACTGCAAGGCTACGGAATAGATGAAAAATTGCAGATGTATTTTGACGCTATGGAAAAAGCAATTGCTGAAATGTATAGAGTGTTAAAGGAATCCTCTTCCCTTGTGATTGTTATAGGCACAAACGATATTCAAACTAAAGGAGTAAGATTAGAGACAAAAGTAATAGATATTGCGCAAAAAGCAGGTTTTGTTTTTGAACTAAGCTTAATAAAACCTATTCGTGGATTGCAAAACTCAATGAAAGAAGAATTTGTATTATTTTTTAAAAAACAGAGCTGATATTATGAGCATAAAACCTATTGATACGAAGTTTAAAACAGTCATAGAAAAAAAACACTTTTTATTTTTTTAATCAAAATTTTGAGGAAAAATATGAAGGATATATAAATTCTCTAAAAGAAATATTGCTTGTATTGAAAAATCAGGTAGAAACATGCGGTCTTAAAAAAGAACTTTTTGAACGAATGATTTTAGAGAAAGAAAACGGACTTAAAGCACTGCTTGCTTTAACAGGGTTTTCGCAGGAAATGTTTAAAAGATTAACTACTATTATGCGGATTATTGATGATGCCGAGCTAGATAAACTAACTTATAAAGATAAATGGCTAAACAAGAAAACTGCACTTGACTTTAATGAATGGCCCGATAAAATGATTTCTAAGTTAATAAAAGAAAATAAGTTTTTTAGAAAGGGTATTGTAAATATATTTTTTGAAGGTTCTACTGTACCGTTTCTTACAAAAACTATACCTCTTTTTGAATTAAAAAAATTAAGTATTTCAAAACTAAAATTTGAACTACCTGAAATGATAGATACTTTAATAAGATACAAAGAAAAAGGCAGTCGTTCAGGTAAAAAAGAAAATAATGCTGAAATTTTAATAGAACAAATTTTAGAAAAATTAGGAATAAATTTTGAAAAAGGCGATTTAAAAGAACTTATTAAAAATACTCCTGACAACAAAAGAACAATGGACTTTATCATCCCTAACAAACAAAAACCTCTTATAATAATTGAAAGCTCGTTTCTTGCTACAACTTCATCAGGACAAGGCGATAAATCAAAAACTGAAATTTCTATAGATGCGCTTATAAAATCATATTATCCAAAAGCAAAGTTTATCGGGTTTGTTGACGGTATTGGATGGTATGTAAGAAGAGGTGATTTAAAAAGAATGATTGCTGCTTATGAAGATGTCTTCACTTTCCATAAAGATGAATTACAAAGGTTTGAGAAGTTTTTAATGGATATAATAGTGCTAAAGGATAAGAAATGTTAAAAAAATTTATAAACACCATTATAAACGACGATTGTTTAAACGTGTTAAGAGATATTTCCAGTAATTCAGTAGATGTGACTTTCGCGGATCCGCCTTTCAACTTAAAGAAAAAATATAATAAATACAATGATGCAAAGGAAACGCAGGACTATTTAATTTGGTGTCAGAAATGGCTAAACGAAATGGTGCGTATAACAAAGCCTACAGGTGCAATTTTTGTTCATAATATTCCGCGTTGGCTTTCTTATTTTTCAAATGATTTAAATAAAATTGCGTACTTTAAACATTGGATTGCTTGGGATTCACCAAGTGCTCCGCTTGGAAAAACCTTGTTGCCAAACCACTATGGAATCTTATATTACACGAAGGCAAAATCTCATAAAGATTTTAAATTTTTTGATATAAGATCACCTCATCCGCGTTGCAGAATTTGTAAAGAATTTTTAAAAGATTATGGAGGGAAAAAAGCGTTGGCACATGGTTTTGGTCCGTTAGTTTCAGATGTTTGGAATGACATACATAGAATAAGACATAAGAAAATCAATTGCCTATACCATTGCTTGAACGATTAATTTTAATGACTACAGAAGAAGGCGACATTGTTTTAGATCCTTTTATAGGAACAGGAACAACTGCTGTTGCAGCTAAAAGATTAGGAAGGAAATACATCGGCATAGAGCAAGACAAACAATATACGGCAATTGCACAAAAAAATATTGCAGCCGCACAGCAGACAAAAGCCAACGGTTGTTTTGTTTCACAATATCTTGGACAGATTAAAACAATAAGGAATAAAGATTTTAAAATGATTTTTAGCTAAAAAAAACGAGCCGATCATTGCTGATAAAATTTGGTTTTTTTATGAACCAACCACATCAAAAATTATAAAAAACAAAAAGGTGCTGCAAAACACAAAAAAACAAATGTTTTTATATTTTGCAAAAATATAAATCTAAAAATGAAAGCATTAACCTTACAAATTGGAATTTTTGGACGGACAAACGTCGGAAAATCTTCTTTAATGAACTTTATTACTAACCAAAACACTTCCATTGTCTCTGAATTTGCCGGCACTACCACAGACGTCGTAAGCAAACAGATGGAGTTAAATCCTTTAGGACCGGTGACTTTGTTTGACACTGCAGGTCTTGACGACACTTCTGTTTTAGGAAATGCACGGGTAGGAAAATCTAAAGCGTCTTTTGATGCATGCGATGTCGTTTTGCTTATGTGCGAAGCAAATACTTTTGGAAAATTCGAAGAGGAGATAGTTGAGGAGTCTCGCAAAAAAAACACTGTTTTAATAATTGTCATTGGAAAAGCGGATTTACACGGTATTTCTGAAAATTTTTTAGACATTTTAAAAAACTACTCTAAAAACGTCCTTATATTTTCGTCTAAAAATTCAAATAGAGATGTTTTTTTGGACGCTTTAAAAAATTTTCTTATAGCTGAACTTCCCGACAATTATATTGAAAACTATTTGTCGTTAAGAAATATAATAAAGAAAAATGATACTGTTATATTAGTTATGCCGATAGATAAAGGAGCGCCACGCGGCAAAATTATTATGCCACAAATTCAAACTATCCGACATGTTTTAGATTTAAACGCTTGCTCGTTTACCGTGCAAGACACAGAATACGAAGCTGCTTTAAAAAATTTAAACGCTAACCCCGTCCTTGTAATTACCGATTCCCAAGCTATAGAACGTATCGCAAAAAAAACACCTTCAGACGTTAAACTTACAACTTTTTCAACAATATATGCAGCAGATAAATCTGATATTGTTGAAATGGCAAAAGGTGCAGGTGCATTAAACAAGCTGAAAGATGGCGATAAAATTTTAATAGCCGAAGCCTGCACACATCATGCTTCAATAGATGACATCGGACGAGTTAAATTACCAAAATGGATTAGCAAATATTCTAAAAAAAACTTGGAGATTGACTACGTTTCAGGTCAAGATTATCCAAAAAACATAGACGAATACAGAATTATAATCCACTGTGGAGCTTGTACATTAAACAGGAAAGCAATGCTTTCAAGATTAAACAAAGCTTTGGAAAAAGGAATTCCAATAACAAATTATGGAATCGCAATTTCTGTTTTTCACAAAACCATAGAAAAAACACTTGAAATTTTCCCGCAAGCATTAGAAGCATACAAAATTGCTTCCGGAGCAAGTAAAAATGAACTATCTTAAAGTCATAAACTAATCAATGGTGACCACTATAATATGCCGTGTGGTTTTTTCCGGCTACGATAAAATTTACCAACTCATAAATGGAGGAAAAATGGACAACTTGCTTAAAAGTTTATTGATGTCGGATGGTATTTCAGGCTACGAAGAAAATGCTGGTAAAATTATGACAGAAGCACTATCCAAGGTATGTATCGATGTGAAAACTGACAGTTTTGGAAATGTCATAGCAAAAGGTGGTAAAATTGGAGCAAAAAAGAAAATTCAAATTGCTGCTCATCTTGATGAAATTGGAATGGTTGTAAAACATATCACAAGAAAAGGATTTATATATTTCATTAAAATTGGCGGCATTAGCGATACGATTTTGCCCGGAAAAACTGTTAATATTATAAACAGAAAAGGCAAGCACATCGTAGGAATTATAGGTACAAAACCTCCTCATTTAATGTCTGCAGAAGAAGCACAAAAACCGATAAAATATGAAAATATGTTTATTGATATAGGTCTTTCTTCAAAAGAGGAAGTTTTAAAAAAAGTTGAAATAGGCGACCAAATAATTTTTGAGCCAAGTGCCGGAGTTCTAAACGGCGATTTTTATTACGGAAAAGCTGCAGACAATAGAATTAGTTGTTATGCGATGGTAAAAGTTATGGAAGAGATTGCAAAAAAAAACATCGAAGCTGAAATTTTTGCTTGTGCTACTGCTCAAGAGGAAGTTGGCTTAAAAGGTGGAAAAACATCGTCTTTTAAAATAGATCCTGATTTTGCACTTGTAATAGATACGACTATTGCCGGCGATATTCCTGCAATAGAAGAAAAAGTTTCGGGTTTAAAACTTGGTCAAGGCGTTGCTATCACAATAATAGAAGCCTCCGGCAGGGGCACTATCGTTCCACAGAAAATTCGCAATCTAATTTTATCGGTTGCCCGCGAAAATAAAATTCCGCACCAAGTTGATATTATTGAAGGCGGAATGACAGATGCAGCTGTGATTTATACAAATCGGCAAGGAATTTTAACCGGCATATTAAGCATTCCCACAAGATATATTCATGCTCCAGCTTCCGTTTTTAATATAAAAGATGTAGAAGCTGCCGTAGCACTTTCTGCAAAAACCATAGAAAAAGTGGTAAAAGAACTTTGAGCTTCAATTTTTGCATTCTTGCAAGCGGTTCTAGCGGAAATTGTGCAGTTGTATGGACAGAAAAAGCTGTTATTCTCATTGATTGTGGTTGCAGTGCAAGATATATTTTAGAAAATTTGCACAGTTTGAATTTCTCACCAAAAGATATCAATGCAGTAGTTATTACCCATGCACATTGCGATCACATAGCTTCGTCAGCTATGAATTTTTTAATCGAAAAAAATATCCCTATTTACATAGATGACGATGTTTATTGCGACATTTTACCCAAGCACAAAGGAAAAATAAAGGAATGCAAAACCAGAAACATTAGCGATTTTTTTAAAATTAAGGATATAGAAATTTGTGCTTTTAAGCTTTTCCATAAAGATAACAGCATTAACCGGTGCTTTGGTTTTACTTTTTCATCTGCTGTAAATCAAAAAAAATACAAAATAGGTTATATAACTGATACCGGTAAAATCACTTCGTCTATTGCAGAAAAGCTTGCAAATTCAAATATACTAGCTATAGAAGCTAACTATGACGAAAAACTACTTAGCGAAAGCTTCAGACCTGAAAAAAACAAAGAATGGATTTTAAGCACTTATGGACATTTGTCAAACAAAAGTTGTGCAAAAGCTATAATTGAAATAAGCAAACTTTCAACAACAACCGACTCGCTAAAATACATTTTCCTATCTCATTTGAGCCGTCATCACAACAATGAAAATCTTGCTATTAGAACTGTTTCTGAAATTCTTTTTAAGGAAAAAATCACCCCGTCTAAAATTTTAGCTGCAAAAAGAAATAAAAAAATGCCTGCTATTAAAATTACACAATAACTCCATAGCGTTTAAGTGCTTCGATTCGCATTTTGAGGAGACAGCAATTTCACCTTTTCACGCAATAGCATGTACAGTTTGACTTTAATTTCCTATTTTCTTGCAATCAATATGCGGTATTGTTTTTAATCCCCGCATTTTGGGAACGCAGTTCACTGGTAAATTCCACCTTTCCCTTGTGACAGTCACGTTGTTGCCTTTAATTCCCACTTTTTCAAGATAAGATCGGGCAGCTCGCCTTTAATTCCCACTTTTTTAAAGGGGGTGGGCGCCAACGGCGGCCGGGGGTTTTAAAACCTAAAATATAAAGTATACTCGTTAGTCACTTACCTAAAAGTAAATCCTGACATTTGAAAACCCCCGCACTTTACAAGCACACCCCCTTTAAAAAGTGCTGAATTAAAGACAAAGGATTGTGTGCCTATTACAAAGAGGAAGTTGCAATTCCACCTTCATTGTAGCAGACACGACTTTGCATTCAATTCCACTTTTTTCAAGATGGGTGTGGACAGTTTGCCGGAAAAATCTACTTTCCTAAAGTCCGGGACGGGCTTTAAACATCGGCTTTAATTCCCCCTTTTTCAAGATAAAGTCGGGCAGCTCGCCTTTAATTCCCACTTTTTTAAAGGGGGTGGGCGCCAACGGCGGCCGGGGGTTTTAAAACCTAAAATATAAAGTATACTCGTTAGACACTTACCTAAAAATAAATCCTGACATTTGAAAACCCCCGCACTTTACAAGCACACCCACTTTAAAAAGTGTTGAATTAAAGACGAAGGTGCAGCTCATCCGGTCTTTAATAAAATGTGGAATTAAAGGACAGAATGCATTTTTGAATTGGGAAAAATAAATTAAAGGAGTCAATTTCATTATGGTAAACAAACTTATTCTTGGAGACAATCTCGAAATTCTAAGAAAATTAGATAGCGAAACAGTAGATTTAATCTATCTTGACCCACCGTTTTTCTCAAATCGCAATTACGAAGTAATCTGGGGAGACGCCGGCGAAATACGCAGTTTCCAAGATAGATGGTCAGGCGGGGTAGAACATTATATCGCATGGCTTAAAGAACGAGTTGTCGAAATGCACCG